>JAEZFH010000103.1 GCA_023437885.1 Bacillota bacterium
GCCTTTGACAGCATTGAAAGAGGAGTTGAGGAAGGGTATCTGGTTCCGGTGGTAGAGGAAGCGCAGTCAGAACAGGGAACTGTTACAGACGGCCCCACACCGAAGCCGGAATTGCCCCAGGAAGAGATGACGTCAGACGACGCTTTGCCGAATCAGACTGAGGAAGCAGTAACGCCGGCAGGTGAAGGCGAGGAAGCCGGTGCAGCAGACAGGGAGAATCAGACAGAGAACAGTGTAGAAAAGATATTTGAGGAAGTGCTTTCTCAGAGTAATGACAAGGTTGAGACTGCTCCATATACACCAGAAAAAGTAGAGGAATCTATAATTACGGATACAGGTTTTAATTTTAATAATACTTTTATAGTGATTGTGGGGTTAATAATGCTTATGATTTTTGGAATTATTGCAACTATTCGGTTTGATTACTTCGCTCATGACAATGAATAGATATTTACGGAGAATACTGACTTATATGAGAATGACTTTGCTGTTCACACTACTGGGAGCAGCGGTGCTTTATGTTGGAGGACATCCCCTTATCTCCTATATACAGGGAAAGGGAAATATGCTAATATATAACGGAGCGCCGGCAAATCTCAGTGATGTAAGCTCGGACTTGCCCATGCTAATACGGGAGCAGGCCGTTATCCGGGACAAGAGCGAAGACCGGATAGCTGATCTGGATGCAAGACTGGGTACCATTGAATGTGAAAGAATCGCATTGTCAGCCCCATTGTATGATGACGACAGCGATGCAGATCTGCTCAAAGGGGCAGGACATTATCCGGGGAGCGGACTTCCTGGGGAGGGTGTGCCTATCTTGATCAGTGGGCACGACGCGACCTTTTTTGCCCCCCTGGAAGAGATTGCGGTAGGGGATATTGTTAAAGTATCCACGGAGGACAAGGATTATTATTATAATATCGTGGAGGCTAAGGTTGCAAAGAAGACGGACTCCACAGCCTATGACCTGAAACGAAAGAAGGAGCAGCTGATCTTATATACCTGCTATCCTTTTGGGCAGATGGTGGGTGAGAGGGACGAACGCTACTTTGTATATGGTGATCCTATAACGATTGATGACAAATACATAAAGTGAGGGCTTGAAATGAAGATGGATAAAGCGAAGGGCATCTGGCTGACCAGTTGCATTTATGGATTTCTTCTGACCCTCATATTTGTGGTGCTATTTATTTGTGCAGGAGTCGGATTTGGAGCATTTAACAGCAGAAGCATCTCCCGGAGTATCTATGGGAGCGAGTATTATAATAAAGTATATCTTGAACTGATGGACAAAGCAGGAATAGATTTAGAGTATACGGGTCTGCCCAGGACGGTCCTGGAAGATGTCATTACCCGTGAGAAGGTATATATTGCCGGTAAGAATTATATGGAGGCGGCTTTACGCGGCGAAGCTCCGGAGGTAAATACAGGCCGTTTGAAGGAAGAGCTGACGGATAAGATCAATCAGTACTTTAAGGCGAAGGGAATGACAGGCACGCTTAATTTTACTTCCGATGTAGAGCAGGTAGTGAATGTCATTCATCAGAAATATATAGATGCAATCAGCTTGCCTTTCCTTGAAGATTTTGTTTCTTTCCGGCAGGGCTTTTTCTCAGTAATTACTTATCTGGTACCGTTGCTGATTATTCTTGCAGGAGTGTTAAGCTATTTCTTGTTGAGGATGCACCGTTATCTTCACCGAGGACTTCGTTTCATTGCATATGCGGTGATATCAGCTACTGCATTGATGTTTGTGGGTATGTGGTTCCTGAGGATGCGGGGAAGCTATGCAGATGCAGTGACAGGTCCTGGTTATTATCATAATTTTGTCACTGTTTATCAGAAGTGGAGTGCCATAGTATTTGGCTATATTGGAGGAATAGGGGTGATCATCTCCCTCATTTTGATTTCCTTCATAAGCTTTTTGAAAAATCGATTAAAGAGTTATTAGAACAGAGGATAATATGAACAAGGAACGAAAAGGATTTATTGATCTTCATGCGCATATTCTGCCTGGAGTGGATGATGGTGCCACATGTATGGAAGAGACCCTTCGAATGCTGCGTATAGCGAATGAGGAACAGATCACTACGATTATAGCAACACCTCATTTTGCAGCAGGTGCCCAAAATACTCCTGTGGAAAAATTAAGAGAGGTATTGGAACAGGTACAGAGGGAAGCTGTTAAGATCAATAATGAGATGACAATTTTGCTTGGTAATGAGATCTATTACAGTGAATCGGTTCTGGATGCACTGAATTCAAAACAGGTGCTGACATTGGCAGGTAGCAGATATGTTCTGGTTGAGTTCTCTCCGAGGGAAACCTATCAAACAATCTTTCGAGGGCTCGGAGGGCTGGTCAGAGGCGGCTATCTGCCTGTCATTGCCCATGTGGAACGCTATCGGTGCTTATATAAAAATGAGGATTATTTGAATGAGTTGATTAATCTGGGGTGTTATCTGCAGATGAATTGCGACAGTATTAGCGGAGGATTTCTTGATCCTGAGGCTATTTATTATAGAGGATTGGTGAAGCAGGGTCTAATACATTTTCTTGGGACAGACTGTCATGATGACAAGGTCAGGACTCCCAGGATGAAACAGGCTGTGAAGCAATTACTTAAGAGATGTGATGAAGGACTCATGGATAAGATTTTATACCAGCATCCCATCAAAATACTAGAAAACACTTACATTTAAAGGAGTTTGACATGGAACATAACTTAAATGATGAAATCGAAATTGATTTAGTCGATTTACTCTATTTAGTGAAAGCAAGGTTGTGGATCATCCTGCTGACAGCGGCGGTCTTTGCATCGGCATCAGGAATTATAAGCGGATTTTATCTGACTCCCATGTATCAGTCCACGGCGAAGCTATACATATTAACCAAATCTACCTCGATCACAAGTTTGGCAGATATCCAGCTTGGTACGCAGCTTACCCAGGATTACATGGTGCTGGTTAAGAGCCGTCCGGTGGTGATGAAGGTAATTGAGAATCTGGAATTGGATATGACCTATGAGGAGCTTGTTGACATTATCACAATTTCCAATACCAATAATACGCGTATTCTTGAGATTAACGCAGAATATCCGGACTCGTTTCTTGCCAAGCAGATCGTCGATGAGTTCGCTGAGGTATCCCGCACCCAGATTGCCAGAATTATGGATACTGAAGAGCCTACAGTTGTAGAAGACGGCTATGCTTCACCGAAGCCCTTCAGTCCGAATATCAAAAAGAATATCTTGATTGCAGGCTTGATCGGAGTCGTTTTGTCCGCAGGCGTGATTATTGTACTGCACCTTATGGATGATACGATTAAGAGCTCTGACGATATTGAAAAATATCTTGGTATCACGACATTGGGTATGATCCCGATTGAAGCCGGTATGGCGAAGCAGAATGATTCGGAGAAAAAGCGGCAGAAGAGAAAGAAGAAGATACTTGCCAGGAAGGGTATAAGGTAGGAAGTATGAATCAGATAGTATTTTCTAAAAGACAGGAATTAGATTACAGAACCAATGAATCTTATAAGACCTTGAGGACAAATGTCCAGTTCTGCGGAGATGATATCAAGGTTATTTCTCTGACCAGCTGTACTCCCAATGAAGGAAAGACCAGTGTATCTTTCAATTTGGCAATATCCTTTGCCGAGGTTGGCAAAAAGGTGGTATTTGTGGATGCGGATCTTAGAAAATCCGTAATCGCCGGCAGGTACCGGGTTGGTGAGGTCCAGGGAGGGCTTACTCATTACCTGATTGGTGAGAAGAAGCTGGAGGAAGTCCTGAATAACACGGATATAGAGAATATGGATATCATCCTCTCCGGTGCGACTTGTCCAAATCCTGCCGAATTGTTAAATCATGCACGTTTTGTGGATATGGTTGCTTCCTTAAAGGAAAGCTATGACTATGTAATTATCGATACCCCTCCGCTGGGGTCTGTTATTGACAGTGCGATTATAGCACGGATCAGTGACGGAGCGGTGTTGGTTATTGAAGCCAATATGATTTCCCACCGGTTTGCCCATAATGTGAAGGAGCAATTGGAAAAATCGAACTGTAAGATTTTGGGAGCCATATTAAATAAAGTTCCAATGGATAAGAACGGATATTATGGCAAGTACTACGGCAAATATTATGGCAAATATTACGGTACCTATGGAGAATAAATACTGGAAAATGCTTGACACGCCCGGCAACATGTAATATAATTATGAATCGTGACGTGAGAATACTTGAGCCAAAGCCCCGGTAATAGTATTTGAGATCGTGAATAATAAAAGCTTGACTGGGAACTGTGCTGATTTATGGCATTGCTGGTCATTCTTCGTAATAGAAAGACCGTGAACTTACTTTCTATGGTATCAAACGAATAACCATATAGTTACTATTCGTTTGAAATATTTGTTAGAGAATATTTGAGAACACATTTTCATAAGGAGGTAAACCGATGAAAAGTTTTATGGCTAGTCCAGCAACAATTGAAAGAAAATGGTACGTAGTTGATGCTACAGGACATACATTAGGTCGTCTCACTTCAGAGATCGCAGCAATATTAAGAGGCAAGAACAAGCCCACTTTCACACCTCATATTGACACAGGTGATTATGTAATAGTTGTGAATGCAGACAAGATTAAGGTTACCGGCAAGAAGCTGAGCCAGAAGATTTATTACAATCATTCCGATTATCCGGGTGGCATGAGAGAAACCACTTTAGCTGAGATGATGGCTAAGGATTCCACTGAGGTAATCAGACTTGCGGTAAAGGGAATGCTCCCGAAGGGACCTTTGGGAAGATCCATGATCACAAAATTACATGTATTCTCCGGTGCTGAGCATACCCATGCTGCACAGAAGCCGGAAGCATTAGAGATTAAGTATTAATCGAGAGGTTGAAAGGAGGAAATAACATTGGCTAAAGCAAAATACTACGGAACTGGAAGAAGAAAAAGCAGTATTGCTAGAGTATACCTTGTACCTGGAACAGGCAAGGTTATCATTAATAAAAGAGAAATGGACAACTATTTCGGTTTGGATACTTTAAAATTAATCGTTCGTCAGCCTCTTGCTCTTACTGAAACACAGGATAAATTCGATGTTTTGGTAAACGTTAGAGGTGGCGGTTTCACCGGCCAGGCTGGTGCGATCAGACACGGTATTTCCAGAGCATTATTACAGGCAGATGCTGATTATCGTCCTGTGCTCAAGAAAGCAGGCTTCTTAACAAGAGATCCTAGAATGAAGGAAAGAAAGAAGTACGGCTTGAAGGCAGCTCGTAGAGCACCTCAGTTCTCCAAGAGATAGTCAAATTTTATATTACAATCCATCCCCGCAAAATCAATGTTTGCGGGGATGTTTTTGTATTGATTAAAGAAGAAAGTGTAGAAACGGTAAAATGGAACCATATTAT
>JAEZFH010000149.1 GCA_023437885.1 Bacillota bacterium
GCCCCATTCAACCGGGCTTCCCAAAATTCCTTCAAAGACATATTCCTTGCATACCTGGTCCAGCAGACGCTTCACCTGCTCCTGCTTCATCTCCAACTGCTTCTCATAAGACATAGTCTGATAGCTGCAACCCCCGCAGGCACCGAAATTGCTACAAGCCTCCTCCCGGGTCTCTAAGGGTGATCTGCTTATGATCTCCTTCAGCACTCCCTCTGATTTCCCGCTGCGGATCTTACTCACAGCAAAGCTAATCTTCTGACCGGGCATCGTGTTCTTAACCTGGATTCTCTCACCTTCAAGCTCCACGATTCCCTTATTCGGAAAATCAACTCTTGAAACTATACCTTCATAAATCTGTCCTTTTTTCATCTATATCTGAACTCATACTGTTCCCCGGCTGATTCATTATCTTTCATAACGCTCCAACCCTATAATTATGCTGATCTCTGGATGCTCTGATCTCTGGATTCCTATGATAACCGGATTCATTGATATCTGAATTCACTGATATCTGGATGGTCGCACCAACCTGACCCTTTACTCTGATATCATCCGTTCCATTCCCATTCATCGGATAATATGACACCACAACCTTCTTGCCATCTCTCCGCTACTCCCTTTATTAAAGCATCCTCCTGATATCTGCCGGAACTATAATATGCGCTCTTCCTCCTTCCGCTTCTGCCAATATCATCTTTACCGTATCATATTATAGCGGCAAATGCCCTATCTGTCTACCTCAGGTTCGATAATTGCTTCGCCAGTTCCTCCATATGATATTGATTGGTTCCGCAGCAGCCTCCGAAGATCTTAAGACCATACCGGTCACGAAGCTTTACCATCTCCTGTGCTAATTCCAATGGCTCCGAGCTGACTACATTACAACAGTGATCCAATTCCTCCGGCGAAAGCGGAGAAGCATTTGCCTGGATCCCTTGAAAATGCTTTCTGACCAGCTCAGTCTGATTGAATTCCTGCGCCAGTGCTTTCTCCAGATGATTTGGATGCACACAATTCGTCATATAAGTAATCGGTCGAATAGGAACAGCGTCTTCCACCGCGCGAATAGCTTCGTGTATTGATGTTCCATCCATCAGCCTTCCATTGTCTCTGATCATAAAGCTGATAATATAAGGTATCCCTGTCTCTCCCATCGCCCGCGCCATTCCGATAATCTCCGGCAAAGCCGGCATAATCCCGGCATAAAGGAAATCCGCCCGCTCCTCCTGAAACAACTCTGCCTGCCAGGAGTGAAATTCATATGCTTCTTGCTCCGATAGCACATCCATAGCCTTATAGGCATCACCTCTGCACCCCATGAGAGCCCCGATGAAGATATCCGGGCACTCACTTCTTCCGGTATGACCGGATAATTCCGGTTTGGGACACTCGTGGGAACTGTCCGATTTAATATAAGCATTTCGAATTTCCCTTAGAAAGCTTACATTGTCATGTATGACCGCTTTACTGCAACCGGATTTCTCTACCCGGTCCCGGTTTGCTCTTCGTGTGGGAGTCGTTAACATTATTGGTAATTCATAACGCTTAGCAATTGCTATATATTGCCCGTAGATGTCCCGCATGGCAGCTCTGCCCCTATCCTGATAGACAAAGCCAGCGTTAGCCACAAACGGGTCTGGCTCCAGTCCGTATTCTGTCCTGAGTCGAAGCCCAAGCGCTCCTTCTATTAATATTGTATTACAGCTATCAAAACACTCTTTAAAATCCCGCATCCCATGATCTCCTCATCCAGCTGATTGTATCCCTATCTTTTGGCACTACGCGCGAATAATCAATTCGTTCATTTTTCTTTGAATTTCCTCACGCCTTGCTGATTCTATGCCCGCCATACTGCTTAACTTGGCCAGCACACCATTTACCTGTCTTCTTACGTTCTCAATACTGCCTGCAGACTCAGTAATCCTCGACTGCATACACCAATCAGCAATCAATCCGTCAAAGAAGAAATCCGCAAATTTACCAAAGCCATCCGTTTCAAAATGTATCTCATTCTGAATCCTCACATCAGCAAGCTCCGTACGAAACTGGGAAAGCTTTCTTTGAATCAGATCTGCTTCCGCCTTCGCCTCGTCAATATGGGAATGTTTCACCATATCACTGATTAACCCTCCTCCGAGAAGATCCCAGGTTCCCCAGCCCTCTGCCGAATCCAGGCTTTTCAGGGCTTGTTCGATATGCCTTAGAACATCCTGCCCTGCATTCATTGCTTCCTCAATTTCCTTCCGATTGTTCTCCGATACTCTAAACTGCTCCTGCAGCAGCATAAGCTCTTCCGCCGTTTTGGAATGGGATGTCAGCATGTGCTCCTTCTTCTTCTCATATAGTCTATCGTACACTCTCTGACAGTCCTTATATTGAAGAAATTCTTCCTCTAAAAGCTCGACTTGGCCATTCAGCTGCTCCAGCTCACCGGCTGCCTGCTCATACTTCAGCTTTGCCGCCAGCGCTTCCTTCTGTTCCTTATCCACCTGATCCCCCAGCTTCCCAAGCACGGAATAAAAGAGATGCACAACACTTTGCTTCTCCAGCCGTTCTACATCCTCCAGCTCTTCCTCCATTGTATTTTTAAGCTCCTGAACACGGTCCGCCAGCTCCTTCTGCCGTCCATGCAACTCCTCCAGCATGGCATTCAGCTTCTTGCGTCGAAAGATCTGCTGCTGCGCCGTTTCCAACTGTTGATTAATTTCCTGATACATGTTACCTCTCCTTTTCATTCCAATGATTTCGATTAATTGAAAACGAATAACTCAAATAAATTATACCTATCAGACACCTTTTCAAAGCGGAAGTCAAGCTTAAGAAACGTTGAAGCACACAGAAATGTACTTACCGTATACATAGAGAGATGCCTTCATTGTGTACAATTTCAAAAACTGTATCGTTTCTCACTTGCTGCTTGTTTATCTCAATGAAACAAATCAGCCGACTCTTTATATTTCTGTATATCTCATTATTTCTGTACTTCTCATCTATCCCCATCCTGTGATACTTAATATCCGGGAATCGGTGTGCGTAAATTTCGAATACTCTATATAATTAGGGTTTTCAATTGTGTTTGTCAAATAACAGCTACCTCTATTATAGCTTCTCATTTCATAAAAACCATTAAGATTTCCTTAAAATAATTTTCATTACTCTTATTTTTCCATTAAATGTCCCCAGTATTACTTTATGTCACAAAAGCAGAACAGGTAGAATGCCTCGTAAACCGTAATCAAATATGCTGTGATATGCCACGATAACATCAAAACCTCGCTCGTTCTGCATTTACATGGATGTTACTATTTTGATTGAGCCTAAGATCATGGGAGCCGCATTCTTGTACATTATGGGAATGCCGGGATCATCTGCTTAATAACTTAATCCCGTAACCCCTTATTTCTTTCCTCTATAATTAATCAGATTATTGATAAATCAATCTCAGTATTAATCAATTTAAGAATAAGCAAATCAAGAATAAACAAATCAAGAATAAACAAATCAAGAATAAACAATATTGAGTATTTCACATAATCAACATTGGTTATTCTTGATAATAATCCATTTATATTAAAGAAACAGAACTAATGATCGAGGTTTGGAATCACAATCGCAGGCTCATTCAAAAATTGAAATTACAAATTTACATTCCTGTCCACCATTCAATATGCTTTCCTTCCTCTCCACATCAATTACATGCTCATTTGCGATTGTGCTGAGATTATAGATCAGACTTTGTCTGGAGCATTCACAAAGGCACCCTGTAAAAAGATAGCCCTGAAC
>JAEZFH010000155.1 GCA_023437885.1 Bacillota bacterium
GTCCAGATCAAATACCATGATATCGGGCTTCTCAAGCTCGTCGACGCAGCTTCCCCAGGTATGAAATTCCAGTGTACCCATCTGTACTTCGGATACCAGCCCGGATACATTCTCAATATAAAAATATTCTTCCGTTTCTCCGCTGCTGGTAGTAATAGGGATTGTGACAACTCCCTTGCTCTCCGGACCGGGATGCTTCTTATAAAAGCAGGTCTGAGATATTCCCTTGGGGCAGCGCACAATGCTGAGGATCCTGCGGCTCACATAGGGCAGCATACGCTCCGAGACCCTTTCATAATACCTAATCACATCTTCCTTCGTGGTTTCCGGGTCATCAAACATCACTTTATCCGGATTGCTAATTTTTATTCCTTCGATTATGAGGCTGTTTGCATTTACTTCCATTGGTCTCTCCACTTCTTCGGTGAAAGTTTCAGGGTGTGTTTCCTCCTCCGCTTTTTCCCGTTTTATTTCCCTGGGATCCTTGTCCGTCCTGATTCCCTTAAAGCTTGCCTGCCTTAATAGATTATCCTTGGTCCATTCGGCAAATTTGATTTCCGCTACCAACTCAGGCTCAAGCCAGGTAAGCTCTTCCTTCGGCTTGGGCTCAGGTGCGGATTGGAAAGGCGGATCCAATCTCCTTATGTTCTCAAATTTATTCTCCAGCGCCCTCTCATCGGCCTCGCTTATTCCGGTTCCAGCTCGTCCGGCATAGACTAATTCCTCTCCTTCATAGACACCAAGGAGAAGCGAACTTACCCCTTTGGTTTTTTTGTCGGAGAGGGAATATCCTCCGATCACAAATTCCTGCCTCTTATCACATTTCAGCTTGATCCAGTCACCATTCCTTGTTCCGCTGTAGTCAGAATCAGCTCTTTTCCCTATGATTCCTTCCATGCCCGCCTCACAGGCCACAGCAAAGCTCTCTTTTCCGTTTCCTCTGACATAACGGCTGTAGTAGAGGTTCCGTGGGGCATCCTTCATCAAAGCCTCAAGCATTTCTTTTCTTTCCGTCAGGCATTTACCACGAAGATCAATGCCATCCAGCGCCAGGAGATCAAAAACGATATAGGTCAAATTCTGAGCCTTGGGATTTTTTAAATAGCTCTGCAGAGCCTGAAAATCCGTTTTGCCCGACGGATCCGTGATTACCATTTCTCCGTCCAGGACCATTGCCCTTCCGCCGGCAAGATCAATGAGGGAGGTCGCAATGTTATGAAACCGCTTAAGATAATCATTGCCGTTCCTGGTAATCAGCCGCACGCTATTCCCCTCCACAAAGGCAAGAATCCGGTAGCCGTCATATTTCAGCTCATAAAGCCAATCCTCGCCCTCAGGAACTCTGTTAACTAATTTGGCAAGCTGAACCTCAACACTTTGGAAAGGATTCCTTGTGATTTTCTCCTCTTCCCCGCTCTCGATTTCCGCCATGGTGCGTCCGGTCCTGATACTGGTATTAAATTCGGATATCCCGTCAGATGCTTTGACATACTCATCTTTTTCCTTCATGAAAAGCCAATTATCCTTCTCCTCACCGGATTTCGCTTTCCACCGGACTAAAGTCCACTTCCCCCTAAGCCTTTTTCCTTTTAGGACAAATTTCAGCTCACCTTTTAGGAGCCCTTCTTTGGTATCTCCATACGGCTCCCAAAAGCCCTCATCCCAGAGCATGAATACTCCGCCGCCAAATTCCCCCCGGGGAATTGTCCCTTCGAAGTTCCTGTATTCCAATGGATGGTCTTCCACCTTTACGGCTAATCTTTTGTCATGAGTATCATAGGAGGGCCCCTTGGGCACCGCCCAGCTCAAAAGAACTCCCTCCCATTCCAGACGTAAATCGTAGTGATCCCTGCGGGCCATATGATGCTGGACGGCAAATCTCAAACATTGTTGACAGGATACCCCCTCTTCCGAAGCTTCCGTTCTTCCCTCCGGCTCCCAGGTTCTTTCAAAATTCCTTTTTTGGTTGTAATCGCTTAGTTTTTCAGCCATATAATTACGCCGTTTCCCTGTCCTTCTTTGCTTTTTCCACGCTGGCTTTCAAGGCTTCCATGAGGTCGATGACTTTACCGGTACCATCGGACTCTGCGGCAACCACCTCTTTACCGGAAATCTTTATCTCAATAAGAGCATGGAGTCTTGTCTGGTATTCGTCTTTATATTTCGAGGGATCAAAGGGCGTGTCCATGGAATTAATCAGTATCTTTGCCATATTCAGTTCCTGCTCGGATACCTCCGGCTTCGCATACTGCTTTTGCAGTTCCTTGATATCATCTGCATAGAACATCGTAGAGATGAGAACGCCATCCTCCCGGGGGATGATTGCCATCAATGTGTCCTTTGTGCCCATGACTGTCTTGCCTATGGCTATCTTCTGTTCCGCCATCAACGCGGACCGGAGCAGCTCAAAGGCTTTTTCACCCCCTGCCTCGGGCGAGGCTTGATAGGTCTTCTCATAATAGACGGGAGAAATCTGGTTCAGCCTGGCAAAATGCAGTATCTGAATGGATTTTTCTTTTTCCGTCTTGATTTTTTCGATTTCTTCTTCCGTGACGACGACATATTTGTCCTCATCGTACTCAAAGCCCTTTACAATATCCTCCGCCTTCATCTCCTTGCCGCAATGGGCACAGGTCTTCTTATACCGGATACGGCTATTGTCTTCCTTATGCAGTTGATTAAAATGGATATCATTATCCTGTGTGGTTGTGTACATTGCAATTGGAATCGCTACCATACCGAATGTTATGACCGATTTACGTGACATCATAGTTGAAACACCTCCGAGCTTATTGTTTCCAACTACATTATAAGTATTCTGGAATTTGTTTTTATCGTTTTATGCTATCCTTTCTCTATCCGAATGTTCAAAAGGATGAACCTCTGACCTTGACGCCATCAGCCACTATTCCTTTTGACAGGTGTTCCAAGCATAGAAATCGGGCGGTTTCCAATTGCAGCCTATGCGCCTCATTGTACTTCCGCCCGTTATAAATTCTATCGTTTATTTACTTATTTATTTACTAATTACGTTATCCTCACCGACGGTACGGGTTACATCCACACCGTAGGTTGCCATGGCATCCTCCGGGCTGGTTCCCGATACAACAGATTCCACCATGGTTTGAATATGGGAGGAAACCGCCGCATAATTGCTGTCCTTCGGCCGGAAGGATGCAAATTTCAAGTATTCGGTAGCAGTCTGGATGAATGGCAGGGAGGAATATTTTTCATTATCCACGATGTCTGTCCTTGTCCCGATGCTGCCCATAGCGACAAGAGCATCCACATAGACAGGAGGGTCCATTAAATGTTTGATAAATTCCATTGTTATATCTTTGTTATCCGATTTGGAAGGAATTGACCATGCCCAGCCGCCGGCTAATGTAATGGTGCCGGTGCCCTCCCCGTTTTGGGTGGGCATTGGTGCAAAGCCTAAAACCTTACTGTACTCCGGCCACGGGGATGCTCCCGTTTTCAGGTAATTGCCGGTAATCCAACCGCCGTCAAGCGATATGACCAGCTTGCCCTGGGGTAAATATTCCCTTGCAGAAGTATTGCTGGCCTGACCGTTTAATACTTTGGATAACGGCGGTCCGAAATTGTTCTTATAAATATTATCTAAAAAGGTTAAGGAATCTAAAATACCCTGACTGGAGATAATCCATTTGCCGGTCGCTTCATCAAGCAATCTTTCGCCGGTTCCGTAGAGAAGCATTTCATAAGTCTGCATGGAGGTTGCTTCCCCGGTTGCAACGGCAGAGTTGCACCAGAAAGGTACCACATCCGGAACTTTTTCCTTAATGATCTGACAGACAGAAAGGATATCGTCCCAGCTTCTCGGTTCCCAGACTTCAGGCAAGCCTGCCCGTTTAAAGATCTCCTTATTATACCACAACCCACGGGTGTCTGTACTGTATGGCACACCATACACCTTATTGTCGTCTGCGGTAACACCTTCCTTTAAGGAGTCAGAATAGGAACCGTCCGTCCAGTCTGCATAATCTCCCAAATACTCATCCAGTGCAGTAAGATATCCTGCTTCCACGTCTGTGGCAAGCTGGAAGGTATCCTCAGCTACCAAGTCGGGTGCGGTTTTTTCAGATTGTAAGGAAAGCGCAACCCTGGCAAAATAATCACCTTCGGAAGCGGTGATCGGTGCAATATTTAATTCGCAGCTGTCTTTCTTTTCGAAACTGTCATAAGCAGTTTGCAGCCATCTCCATAATGAACCGTTCTCTCCTTGACCATCGTCCCTGAAGGTTACGGTAATGACGCTTTTTTTTGCTGCAGCTGCAGCTCCATCCGCGTCTTCGGATTCTATAGATGTAGCCTCATTCGTGCTTTTCTCTGTGTTGTCCGTATCTTTTGATTTTCCGCATGCGGTTAATGATAAGATCATTACAGTCACCAGCAGCAAACTCAATGACTTTTTCATAGTAATACCTCTCCTTTTCCGAATAAACATGGAGGTTGTAATTTTTATCTCTTAATTATCCCAAGGATTTGCTACAAAGTCTCCTCCTCTGCACCACTTTAAATAGTTCAGTCCATGAAGCTGGGACGTCATCTCCCAATCTCCGCAATAGATCGGGTCATGGTAACCTTCGATACAGATATCACCATGATAACCTCCCATATGCAGAGCAAATATAATTTTCCTCCAGTCCGTATCACCAAACCCCGGTGTCCTGTCATAAACATATCTTTCCGCACCGAATACACCCACGCGCCGTATGGCATCCCAATCCACGGAAGAATCCTTTCCATGCACATGGACTACTTTTTTAACCCATTGCTTCAATTGGGGCAGGGGGTCAATTAATTGAGTCAGCTGATGTGCCGGTTCCCATTCCAGACCGAGGTTGTCATCCGGCACTTCCGTAAACATCATATCCCAGGCTTTGGGATTAAATCCGATATTACAGGTTGCCTGATTCCAGGTTCCTCCCATCGGACAGTTTTCAATTCCTATTTTAACCTGATTATCTGCTGCACGCTTAGCCAGCTCACGGAATACTCTGCCGAATTCCGGAACCGCTTCTTCTACCGGTCTTCCTTCGATCGCACCGGCAAAGGTAGTAACCGTTTCCGTTCCAAATAATCTGGCGGAATCAATGCAGTGCTCCAAACTCTTTTTATGCTCTTCGTATTGCAACGGATTACAGTAAAGGCCCAGACTGGATACCGATACTCCGGAATCCCCCAATATATCCTTTACCTGCTTTGATAATTCCAGTAAACTCACATTTTCCAAAGACATGTGAAAATTAATGGAGACTGTTTCAAAACCTGCCTTGATCATGGCCGGAAGCCATTCTGTCGCCTTGTTTCCCGGAAGGCAGGTTCCTATTTTTATTTGTTCCATACTAAACTACAACTCCTCTTTTGAAGACATACAGCCTATCCACTACGGTAATCCTTCAGGATTATTTATTTTTTTCCGACTAACGGATGGAAGCACAGCACTTTCCGACCGCCGTCCAAGTCTTCCATATTCGGTTTTAATTTCCTGCATTCATCCGTGGCATATGGACAACGGGGAGCAAATTTGCAATAGGTAATCGCATATTCCTTATCCTCTGTGTCCGGCATGACTAATTCCTGATTCCACTTCTCCCCTACTCTTGGTACTGCATTCATCAGGAGCTCCGTATAAGGATGTGCCGGATTGTCCATGATCTCTTTTGCCCGGCCGTATTCGATCAGGCAGCCTCTATATAAGGTTGCTATATAATCCGATACATAGTAAGCCGTCGAAAGATCGTGCGTAACATAGATAAAGGAAACATTGTACTTATCCTTCAGCTCTTTGAACAGATTAACAATATTCATCTTCATAGATGCATCAATCGCAGCAACCGGTTCATCGGCTATGATTAGCTTGGGTCTGGTAATGAGCGCTCTGGCAATCGATACTCGCTGCAGCTCACCGCCTGAAAACTGGGTCGGATATTTGCCCTTGACGACTTCCAGTGACATACCAACACTCTTTAAGGTATCATCGATTAGCTTTTCCGCTTCTTTGTAGTTCTTGGCAATTTTTAATCGAAGTGCGGTATTAAACAGGTAAGTATCCACTGTTTTACGCATGGAAAAAGATTCATAAGGATTCTGAAATATTGGCTGTACATCCAGTCTGAATTGAAAAGGATCATACCCTTTCCGATCTTTATAGGACCTGCCGGAAAGCAGGATATCCCCTTGGTCAGAATCATGCAGACGCAGTATCATCTTACATAACGTGGACTTACCGCAGCCGGATTCACCTACGATGGAAAGGATCACCGGTTTACCGGCATCGATACTAATATTGACATCATCCACAGCGACAAGTCTCTTTTTGCTGAGCATTCCACCAATATGGAAGGATTTGGTGACATTTTTAATTTCAAGCAATTTATCAGACATCTTATAACACCTCCCTGTTCAGCAAATGACAGGCCGCAAAGCGTCCCGGCTCCACCTCACGAAACTTCGGTACTGACTTCTTGCATTCCTCTGTCGCTTTGGGACAGCGAGGCGCAAACCTGCAGCCTGGAGGCGGGTTGGTAAGTGCGGGAGGTCTTCCCGGGATTCCAATTTTCTGACTCTTGTCGCCGACCCTCGGAAGAGCGCCTACCAGCATTTGTGTATACGGATGGATTGGCCGTTCAAAGATATCTTCAGTCCTGCCCAGCTCAACCATACTTCCGGAGTACATAATACCCATTCGGTCTGTTATCTGGTAATGTACGCCCATATCATGACTTACGATAACCATGGTGTTCTTTAACTTCTTTTGAAGACGCATGAGCATCATAAGTATTCCACGCTGAACTACAACGTCAAGAGCGGTCGTAGGTTCATCTGCCAGGACTACATTCGGAGACATAAATGTTGCCAGCGCTATAATTACTCGCTGCCTCATACCGCCGGAAAGCTGAAACGGATATGCATCGAGTAAATCAGGGGAGAGACTGAGCTCTTCCAGATAATCGGTAACTCTCTTTATAGTTATTTCTTTCGGTTCTCTTTTTAATTCTTTTTTCGGAATCGAATCCAGGAACTGCTTCTTTAACGGAACGATGGGATTTAGAACACTCTGTGCCGCCTGCGGTACATAAGAGATATTATTCCACCAGGTCTTTCTGATCTGGCCTGTTTCGTAAGAAAAGTCCTTTCCGTCCTTCTGTCCGCTAAGGATCAGCTTACCTGAGTCCACGACCAGGGGAAATTCAATGATATCATACAGAGCTTTTAATAAAGTTGTCTTACCGCAGCCTGATTCACCTGCGATTCCAAAAATTTCATTATCATATATTTCAAAATCCACATCGTTGATTACATGAACCGGTCCGTTAATTGTTGAATACGAGGTGGATAAATGGTCTATTTTTATCATCTCCTACCTCCCTCTCTTCATTGATAGATAGTCATTATAGCCTGTTATCAGGAGGAACAGTCCGATGAACAGCACAGCCGTAGCTATAATCGGAGAGCCAATCCAGAACCACTGCTTTGTAAAAATAGCATTACGTTCTCTTGCCCACTGGATCATATTTCCCAGGGAAATAAGATTACCGGGCGACAGTCCCAGAACAGCCAGACTCGATTCAGAAGCGATCGCAGCAAGCGTTGCATTCATGAAGTTGGAGAGTGACCACGTAAAAGCATACGGAAGAATCTCAGTTACAACAACCTGAACGGTACCTTCTCCTGAGAACCATGCCGTATGAATAAAATCTCGCTCACGCATGGAAAGTGCCATCGAACGGATCTGACGGCTAGGCCAGGCCCAGGCGAACATTGCAAGCACCAGTGCCATGAGAAGCACTGTGGAGGTCCCCTTCATAAAGGAGGTCATCAGTATAAGAATCGGGAGGGAAGGTATTACAATAAAAGTATCTGTTACAACCGTAAGCACACGGTCGAGCGCTCCTCCTGAGAAACCAGCTAATAATCCCACAAAAACACCTGCAACGGTACCGATCGTTGCAACGATAAGGCCAATGGTAAGTGAATTATGGATTGCCTCAACCAACAGCCAAACAACATCCTGTCCCATGCTCGTAGTCCCCAGCCAATGCTCCGATGAGGGCTGCAGCTTGCTCGGATAGGAGTTAAAGGTGAACGGATTCACATGGGGTATAAAATATACGACAAAACCAATAATAACAAAAAATGCTGTGATTATTAATCCTGCCTTCAAACGAAAATTCGCATTTTTCCAAAATTTCTTCACAATTTCCACCTCCTGCCCTTAATTATAGCGAATGCGAGGATCGATGAACGGATAGATCAGATCCACGATCAGTGTCGCAGTCGAGATTGCCACAATAGAAATTGTGATACATCCGAGTATCATGTTGTAGTCCGACATCAGGATCGCCTTTTGTACTAGAAAACCGACTCCCGGATAGCCGAATACAATCTCCGTCATGATAGAACCGCCGAATACACCGCCAAGACTCATTGCAAGAGCAGTAATCTGAGTCAGAATTGAATTTCTGAATACATAGCTGCTTCCGATTTTACCTTCCGAAAGACCCCTGTAACGGGCAAAAAGCACAAAATCCTCCTCCGATGTGGTACCAGCTAGGGACTTCATGGATATGATCCACCACCCGGTCCCTACCATAAGCATGGCTATCGCCGGAAGAATGGAAGCTTTCAGGAGCGAAGCAAACCAAACCCCAAAATCCCCCTGCGAATTTATCGTGGTCTGAATTGGAAACCATCCCAGAACAAATGCAAATATAATCTGCAGCACAAGGGCTATAATAAAATAAGGAACGGGGTAAATGCAAATCGCCACTCCCTCCAGAATCTTGGAAGAAAGCTTGTTTTTTCTAAAGCCGGCAAGAAGTCCGATTCCATTGCCGATAATCCAAGCAATGATCGTAGTCGTCAGAGAAAGGAAAAGTGTATATGGCAAATACATTCCGATAATCTCGCCCACAGGAGTCGGATAGCTCATCAGGGAAGGACCGAAATTAAAATGCAATAATCCATTCCACAGGAACGAACCATATTGTTCGAGCAAAGTTCCCTCCAGACCGAACTGAACCCTGAGCGACGAGCGAAGTGCCTCCATCTCGACAGGATCCATCTGACCGGAACGGGACTGTATCTGACCAATCATGTTCTCAACAGGATCGGAAGGAAACATTCTGGGTATAAAAAATATAAAGGTAACACCTATCCACACAGTCAGCAAATAAGTTAATAACCTTAGGCCGAAATATTTACGGAATTTCAACGGCTCCACTCCTTTTTCGTAAAATTATGATTCCTTAAGAAATGCCGCTTACTGCCCAGTGAATATCACCAGGCAGTAAGCGGAACATTCATATTACTTACTATAATAGTACTTCCTAAAGTCAACTACGATCATTGACTTCAATATTGTGAAGTATGCCTATCTTTACTGAACCGGTGAAATCTCTGTTGTTATGTACTTGAAGCAGCTCCACCACCACCAAGGTCCGTTGTAAGGATTGTCGGCATTCGGATAGTTGTTCCAGTAGGTGCTGTTCGTAGGTACGAACTTAACGCCAGAATGGAAGCCGATAAAAGGAAGTTCCTCGATTGCTGTCTTGAAGAAATCAATACCCAGCTCATATGATTTCGGATCATCGGGAGAAAGCTTTGCTAACTGATGAATGATATCGGTAGCTTTTGCATTGTTCCAACGAGTACCCTGACCAGAACCTCTCTCACCAACAGGAAGGATCAGATCTGCATCCCAGCCATTGATCTGTGAGTAGATATCCTTGGTAATGAAACCGGTAGGCCAGTAACCTGCAACATCATACTGTCCGGTAGCATCATTGGTGCTCCAGGTTGCGCTTGATTCACTTACAAGGTTAATCTTAAAGCCGAACTTGGTCAGCTGATCATAAGCTGCCTGAGTACCACGGCCAGCCTGAGCTTCAGAATCTGCCAAATAGCTCATGTTAAAGGTAAAAGGTTTACCATTAAAATACCAGCCGTCTGCTTTCTTCTCAAGACCTGCCTTAATGAACAGCTTCTCTGCTGCCTGAGGATCGTATTTCCAGCAGCCAACACCAAACATGTCAATCAGAGCTTCATGATCTGTGGAGATATCATAGCCCTTATCCCTGAGAATACCAGCAATTCTCTCTGCATAGCCGGAGTCGAAGGGCTTCACTGTGGTACCATCGCCAAGATCCAGCTCGAAAGCTTCCAGCCAAGGAAGGATGGGCTTTACATACAGCTCCTGAGCGGCTGTTGTATTAGTGATCATAGGGAACGGTGATGAACGGCCTACACCGTCAAATATGTTCTGGGATATTTCATCAAAGTTCATAGCAAGTGCAACACCCCAACGGAAATCCTTGTTGTCAAACGGAGCGCCCTTACCCATGGAGAAAGCAATACCCTTGGAGCAGGGATCATCACTGGTAGCATAAGGGAAATCCTTATACCAGCATGCGATATTCGGGTTCTGTGCGGTCATAACCTCGAGCATCTCGGGTGTAACCTCGCAGAGGATATCAACTTCGTTATTGATTAAGCTCATCTGACGGGAAGTATCATCGCCAAGTGCTCTGAACCAAACATATTTTGCCTTAGGCTCTTTGCCTGTTACAACGCCTACCGTACTGGCCTGCCAGTCTTCACGGCGCTCATACAGAATCCATTTTCCTAATTCGTCATAAGCCTTTACGGTGTAAGGGCCAGCAACAACAGGAGCGGAATCCTTATACTGTGTAACATCTGCCTGCTTGGAGTAGATGTGCTCAGGAACGATTCTTAAATCATTACCCCAGATGGTAACACCGAATCTCAGTGACAAACGAGGGAAGGACTCTTTTGTTACAATCTTAACAGTATAATCATCCACCTTCTCAATGGATGTGAATATCTGATTGTAATATGCACTCTGGTTGATACCGGTGTTGTCCTTTATCATGTTAAATGTATACACAACATCATCTGCGGTTAAGTCCTCGCCATCAGACCATTTAATTCCCTGACGAACCTTAACTGTGTGCTCGGTGAAATCAGCGTTGGATACGGGCATACCGTCTGCTACTTCGCCGAACTGCTCACCCTTAACGGTATCGATTTCCCACATCATTGCTGACATCAGCTGATGGATACCAAAGCCAGCTGTTGTTCCCTGCATGTAGGTGTTGAACTGTCCAGGTGTGTCAGTAGGTGACTGACATTCAACGATTAATGTTTCATTTCTGGGAGTTCCAACCTCTGTCATCTCTCCCGACGGTGCAGGCTCTGTAGTAGCCTCTGTTCCGGACTCAGCCTTTTTCGTTACTTCGGGAGTCCCTGTCTCGGGTGTCGTGTCCTTCGGCTTCGCACAGCCTGCAAACAGGGCAGCCACGAGAGTAAAAGCCATAACACATGCCAGTACCCGGTGCATTGCTTTTTTCATTAATAAACCTCCTCTACCTCTTATAAAGAATTTAACTACTGGTTACTTATTTATGATAACATTTATGGACTTTTACTAAAATTCCAATTTTTTAATAAAGGAGTAAAATATTAATCTTACTAACTAAATATACTCTTTTCTACAGCTCAGTGCAGGACAGCTCAGTTTTCTATAATAGCGATTCTCACTTTATCCTGCATGGTATCTGCAATATCTCCGATGGACGGATTCGTTTCACTGATTAATTGGTATATCCCATCGGATATGGCGGCTGAAATATCAAACCAGGAATTCAAAGAGCTCTTGGCTATTCCATGCACTCTCTGTTTTTGAATGAAGTCCTTGTTGACTACGTATCCGTCATTTTCATAATCGTAATCTACATCCACTTGCGCAGGTATCGTTTCTGTTTCATCTGCAATCTGTTTTACTATCGTTTTCTGTGTGATGTAATCAAGAAACTTAATGGAAGCTTCATAATCCGCAGTAATCGAAATACCGATATTCTTACCATGGAACATATAGTTTTCTTTCTTTTCAAACGGTACTGCCGCAACCCCTACTTCAAAATCAATGCTACTGGTTTTTATCACGGACAGAGAACTGAGATTGTTAATCATCATCGCAATTTCACCATCAATAAATTTATTGGTGCAATCCAGCTGATTCCAATTAATACATTTTGCCGGAAGCAGCTTGTTCATCTTCAGATAATTAAATAATTCGAATACCTTCATCCCACCTTCCCCGTTGATTTCCCGGATGGAGCTCCCGGTTGAATAAAGCATCTGCAGGAAAAGGGCGGTGACCTCCTCCGGTTGTCTTGCCCCAATTCCGATTCCGTTAATGCCGACTTCCTGAACCTTTCTGGAGGCTGCCTTTAAATCATCCCAGTTCTCCGGTACGGAAACATTGTTTTTATCAAACAGATTCTTGTTCCATATCAGCACATAAGGATCACAGGTAAACGGAATTCCGTAATATTTACCGTCGCTTCTGGTATTGTTCCACTGTCCAAAGGAATAATGGGGTAATTTAGAGGTCTCATTAATATAATCACTCAAATCTCTTAAGACATCAAGATTGATCAATGCAGGCATAATGGAATTGTCACATATGATCAAATCAGCCAATTGGTTCTGGTCTAAATTCATACAGATTTCTTTTTTAAAATCATTTTTGGATACGTACTCAATTATCACCCTGGGGTTATCTCCCATTCGGGAATATTGGCTTGCTAACTCCTGAAGCATCTTACTGTTTGCCCCGGTTTCGTAAGGAGCCAATATTCGCAGCACCTTTCCTTCTGCTGCCGGATTGACGCTCTGCGGCTCTTTTAAAATCTTCATGAAATAATCGCCGGCAATGATGCATAAGATAAGGATTACCCAGAATGACAAAATTGCGGTTACTCGAAACATTTTCATTTAAATCACCTTCTTATACTCTGATGGTGAAATGCCGCAGACGGATTTGAATACCTTATTAAAATACTTGGGGTCCTTAAATCCTACCTGCTCGGCTACTTCCTGTATCCGGTATTTTCCGGAAAGTATCATGCGCTTTGCAATACTGATTCTGAAATTCCTTAAAAATACTACAAAATTGACATTAATTTTCTGATTAAACAGCTTACTTAAGTACTCCGGAGTTACCCCTACCAGATTCGCCGCCTCAGATAGCGTGATGTTTTTGCTATAATTGTCCCGGATAAAATTGATAACCTTCAATACGGTTAAATTATCAATATCCACCTCCTCATCCGTACCGGTAAGTATGGTATTGACTATTTTTTCATAGTTTAAGACTAAATCCGCTTTCGTTTTACTTTCAATCATGTTATTAATAAAATAATGGAAGATTAACAGGGGCTCCGGCTGGGTGTCGTATTCCTTCGCTACGTTATAGATACTGGAAGAAAATCTTGCCGTATACTCTCTGATTAATTCCGGCCTGCCGTTGCTTTCAATAACCGTTTCCTTAAATTTATCACTTATTTTTAATGCCTTTTCATAATTTCCGTTAATTATTTCTTTACGGATTCGGTTTTCCAAATCCATCGGATAGCATAAGGGAGTGAACTCCAATTTTTCTATCATTTGCTTATCCAGAATCACGTCGCTGCCATAGACAAAGGTATAGGATAAAAGGTCTTTTAACTCCGCAATGGCATTCTCCAGACCGGTTAGTCCCAGGATGGAGGCATAACTGCAATGGCAGCTGCCTATATTATTTAAGCAGGGCAAAATATGTGCGGAAAACATCTTGTCTAAAAACTTATTCTTCTCCGTATCAATGATGAGTACCAGTATTCCATAAGAAAATGATAAATGTATCACATGGAAGTTCATCGCACCCAAGGAGCTTATCTTATCTCTGATGCAATGAACCATTTCACCCACGGTCTCCTGGTCCAGGCTGTCCGGCTTTACCAGAAATAAAGTAACTTCCGTACAGTCATTTACCTGCAATTGGTTCGAAAGCTGCCGTATTAACTGCTTTTTCATTTCCGGCTCACAAGTCATCAAGCTCCAGATCAGCTGTGCCGAATTGATTTTCTCTGAGTTTTCTTTTAATATCTTAGCCTCAGCTTCACCTAATACTGAGATAAAATTCTCAACATCCACCGGCTTTAATATATAATCCACAACCCCCAGATGCAATGCGGTTCTGACATAATCAAAGGAAGAAAAGCCGGTAAGAATCAATGCATAGTATGAAATGCCTTCCTGTTCCAATTGACGAAGCATGGTTAGCCCGTCCATTCCGGGCATTTGTATATCCGATATGATGAGATCCGGCTTTAACTCTTTAATCCGCTTAATTCCTTCCAATCCGTCTGATGCGACGCCGCATATTTCATACTCCGTAAATTTGTTGATGATTTTTATTAAACCCTCTCTTGTTTTCGGTTCATCTTCTACAATTACAATACGCATAACTGTCCTCCGGTTCACGATAGTTTTCTTAAAGGAAATATTCTTTCGGGGAATATTGCAGGTATTTATATTTCATATGGAATTACAATGATAACGGTTGTTCCCTGTTCACTTGAATCCACATGAAAGTAGCTATTGTCGCCGTAATATAGTTTTAATCTTGTAATTACATTTCTCACACCTATGCTTGTTTCAATCGTATCTTTTCTATAATCATAGCTGTTAAATACATCCGTTAACTCCTGGGACATCCCTTTCCCGTTATCTTTTATCTGGATTTGAACGTAAGTATCATTCTGCCTTTGTATCACGATATCTATTTCATCATGGCCCGTACTCCCCGGAAAGCCGTGAACAATGGTATTTTCAATTAGGGGTTGTATCAGCAGCTTGTGTATTCTGCTGTACCTTAACGTATCATCGATATGGATCGCGTATTGGAAGGAATAACAAAATCTCTGCTGCTGCAAATAGATATATCTTTTTAAGTATTCCAGCTCCTCCTGTATGGTTACGATTTCATTGCATCTTTGAATACTGTATCTTAACATGGCAGCTAAATTAATGAGCATCTTGCTGATATGGAATTCCTCATGCTCTATTGCAACCCAATTGATTGCATCCAGGGTATTATATAAAAAATGAGGATTAATTTGTGCTTCCAACGATTTGATTTCCGCATTCTTTATTCGGACCAACGCCTCCCTTTCCTGCTGAGTGGATTCTTTTATTCTGATTATCATATCATTAAAATGATGAGAGATTCTGGCAAATTCATCATTACCTTCCAAGGATATTCGGACATCATAATCCCCCTTGTCCGCCTTTCCCATTGCATGGATTATTTTCTTAGCGGAGTTATCCGTACTGGCCGCAAAAGCCATGGAGATCAAAATACACACCATACCTACCAAAATTCCGATTAATATAATGATCATGGAAATATGCTGGACATCCTTTAATGCATAGGTTAAATTCTGTACACTGATCAGAGAAAATACCCCGCCTTTGATGCTGCTGACATGCACCTCCAGCCGTTTTGAATTCATAAACTTATTATGCTGAAAGAAGTTTTTGGTTGCTTTTTCAATGCTGATCTTATCGTATCCATTGTAAACATTCAATCCGACATAAGATTCCATCGGAAAGGATATGATATCCCCCTGCTGATTTACCAGGAAAGTTAAATTCGAATTCAAATCCATGCCGGCTGAATATACATTGCGAAGTGCGCTTTCATCAATGCACAATATAATACTTCCAACCGGGCCGTTCTTATAATTATTGAAATCTGTCAGCTGATGCGATATGTAAAAATAGTTTTTGCTCCCGTAATCACGATCCGATTTATGGTAGGTACTGGAATAAATCGCATGCTTTACATTTAAGGAATCTTTAAACATCGCATTGGTTCTTATATTGTTCACATCAAAGCAAAAGCTTTCCTCGCCGGACAGAGTAACCGTATCATAAAAGGTTGCATCCCCGTTTAAGCCAACAATGGCAATTCCCAATATCTCCGAATATACATAGACAATATTTTCAAGTTTTTCTTCAATCCGATGCTTTGCCGTATAATAATTTTTAGGATCCCATACATTGATGTATTTTAAATTGTCAATGTAGCTGCTGTCCGTATAGATATCCATGATAATCTTATCGTAGGCATAAAAAAATTCCTCCACACTATTGCTGGATTGCTGTAGATTTGCCATAATCAGTTCCTTCGTCTGCCTCTCAATAGTAGACGTACTAATTTTATATGATATAAATTGAATTAGGAAAATTGGGAGTATTGATGTTAACAATAGCATTATCATCAACTTCGTAAACAGATTTAAGGATAAAATTTTTTTAACCATTATTTTATGCAGCATACGAGCCTATCCTTTATAATTTGATTGTTACTAGAATCTCACACCGGATTATTGTAAAATTTATATCGATTGTTATATAGCAATATAATTATGAGGAAACCCTTCCTTGTTTACGTCATTTTCAACAATATAATATTAATAGATTAACATACAATGTGAATATTGTCATCACTTTTCACAATTTTTCCTTTATAATCCACAGATACCGGCATTTACAATCCCTTCGGATATGTGTATAATAGTCATGCAATTAGAAGTTAGGCCATGACAAGTGAAGACTTTTGATGCTCGAAGCATGATATAGAAAGAGGTTACAAAATGAATAAAAAATCCAAGGGTCACCTGATTAAAACAGTAGCACCGGATTCCATCGGTGAAGAAATGGGTATCGAACCCGGTGACTATCTGGTTGCCATTAACAAGGAAGAAATCGATGATGTCTTTGACTATCAATATCTGATCAAAGACGAGTATGTTGAAATTCTGATCATAAAAAGCGACGGAGAAGAATGGCTTCTCGAAATAGATAAGGAATACGAAGAGGATTTGGGGATTGATTTTGAGAACAGTCTCATGAGTGATTACCGTTCCTGCCATAACAAATGCATCTTCTGCTTTATTGACCAGATGCCGGAGGGGATGCGGGATACTCTTTATTTTAAGGATGATGATTCAAGACTGTCCTTTCTTCAGGGGAACTATATTACCCTGACTAACATGAGTGAGAAGGATATCAACCGGATCATCCGCTTTAATCTTTCCCCCATTAATATATCCGTTCAGACTACGAATCCCGAGCTTCGCAATAAGATGCTCCATAACCGCTTTGCAGGACAGGCTCTTCAAAATCTTGACAAGCTCTATGAGGGACGCATAGAGATGAACGGTCAGCTTGTTCTGTGCAAAAATGTCAATGACGGTCCGGAGCTTGAGCGCTCCATGAAAGACCTGTCAAAATACCTTCCATTTATGAGAAGCGTATCCGTTGTCCCCGCCGGAATCACCAAATACCGTCAGGGGCTGCATCCGCTCGAATTATTCAGCAAACAGGAGGCCGGTGCTGTAATTGACCTGATTGAGAGCTATCAGCAGAATTTTTATGATAATTTCGGGCTCCACTTTATACATGCCAGCGATGAGTTTTACATTACCGCGGAGCGTGAATTTCCGGAGGAAGCTCGTTATGACGGCTATATACAGCTGGAAAACGGCGTAGGCATGATGAGGCTGTTTATAAGCGAATTCCAGGAGGCTTTGAAGGATCTGCTCAAATCAGAAGATTATAAAAGCCTGAAGCTGTCCGTTCACAGAAATATTACAATCGCTACCGGAAAGCTTGCATACAAAACGATTCATTCCTTCGCAGAACAGCTGATGCAGGTCTTCCCCAAGGTAAGGATTCATGTAGCTTGTATAAGAAATGATTTCTTCGGCGAGACCATAACCGTAGCCGGGCTGATTACCGGACAGGATCTGATTAAACAACTGAAGGAACAAAGGGATCTGGGAACGGATCTGGGAGATAGCCTCCTTATTCCCTCGAGCATGCTCAGAACCGGTGAAAATGTATTTCTTGATGATATCACCGCAGAAACCGTGGAAAAAGAACTTAAAATAAAGCTCATACCTACCGAATCCGGCGGACATTCCTTTCTCCATGCGATATTGAATAAGGATTACCAAATGAAAAGAAACAATGAAAGCTTTGTATATGTGAAAGCATATGAAGAATAACGGACCTGTTGGCAGATCCTAATAGAACTTGAACCGTATTATTTAATAAATCCATGAAACCAGTAAAGGCTGAAGCTCTTGCCTTGACCGTGTTTCATGGATTTTGTGTATTATATATTCCTTTATTCATACGATCCAAAGAATACAGTGCACTGTCCCTTTCCATTGGATTATTCCAGATAATAATCCGG
>JAEZFH010000187.1 GCA_023437885.1 Bacillota bacterium
GATCGTAGCCATGACTTGCAGTCGCATGAATGATTCTCTCATCCAACTGCCTTTCCTTCATAATCTCCTGGCTCTTAATACAATGTTCCTGCGGATATCTTTCAAAATCCAGATCATGCAGCAAGCCAACAATTCCCCAGAACTCTTCCTCCTCCGGGTATCCAAGCTCCCTTGCAAAATATCTCATCGTTCCTTCCACAATACGGGCATGCTTTATATGGAATTCCTCTTTGTTAAACTCCGTCAGCAGTTCCCAAGCCTCTTCCCGTGTCAGCATTTTCCCCATGTTCTTCATCCTTTCAGTAATAACTTCATCTTTTACCATCCAAATTCTATAACCTAATCCCAGAGGATTTCCTTACCTGATTCCTGTAATATCCTTAATTACCTCCCCAGCGATAATCAAGCCCGCTACCGAAGGCACGAAGGAGATACTTCCCGGAATCTGGCGTTTTACCAGACATCTTTTCTCTGAACCAGGCGGGCAGACACAATTGGTCTTACAGCTAAGAGAGATATCCTCCATCGGGGTTCTTGCCGGTTCCTTAGAATATACCACCTTTAGCTTCTTCACTCCGCGGTTCTTCAGCTCTCTTCGCATTACCCTCGCCAACGGACAGACTGAGGTCTTATAGATATCCGTTACTTCAAACCGGGTCGGATCCAATTTATTCCCCGCTCCCATACAGCTGATGATGGGGATATTCTTTTCCTGGGCACGGAGCACCAGATCGATCTTCGCCGATATAGTATCTATCGCATCCACGATATAATCATACTGGGAAAAATCAAAGCGGTCTGCCGTATCCGGCAGGTAGAAGCATTGATGTACCTTGACCTGTGCTCTGGGATTTATCTCAAGAATACGTTCCTTCATGATATCCACTTTATATTTGCCCACGGTTTTAATCGTTGCTAAGATCTGGCGGTTGATATTCGTGATGCAGACCTGGTCATCATCAATCAGATCGAAGCTTCCTACGCCGCTTCGGGCAAGGGCCTCCACTGTATAACCGCCTACTCCCCCGATACCAAAGACTGCAATTCTGGATTTTTTCAGTCTGTCTATTCCTTCCTTACCCAAAAGAAGCTCTGTTCTTGAAAACTGATTCATTTCGCTGACACTCCCTTCTCCTTGCAAGGCAGGTTAACATATCTTATATTGCTTTTTATATATTTCATATCATTATACCACTTTCTAAATTTCTGTCCATCTGTTTCCTTGATCTATGATAATTTGTAATTCCTACTATGTCAATAAGTTTTCTGCCAATCCCTGCATCCGAGGTTACCGTTCAGACTGTGGCATAGATGCATACTTAAAAGCACAGAAAGAAAGCTGCGGGAATCTATGAAGATCTTCATAAAATCCCGCAGCTTTCTTTCCTGTGGAGTGTCAGCTTACAGCCTCATATTGCTTTGCTTTTATAATTGTACCCAGCTTAAGTCTTGTATTCTCCAAATCCTTCTGTACCTGATGCTGTACCTCGGAAAGGTTATTAAATTTGACCACCCCGCGGATGAAGAAATAGATCTCCAGCACCAACGGTTTCCCATAGATATCCTTTGAAAAATCCAACAGAAAGGTCTCAATCGTAATCAAATCATAATTATCAACAGACGGTCTTTTTCCGATATTGGTCAGCCCCTGATATACTTCGCCGTCTACGGTGGAGATCGTAGCATATACTCCGTTGGGAGGCATTATCTTAACTGCACCCGCTCCCAGATTCGCCGTAGGCATACCTACGGTCCGGCCCAATGCCTTTCCGTGTACGACCTTTCCGATTATTACATATGGATGTTCACCGCACATGCGTACATATCCCTCAAAATCACCGGCAAGAAAAGCAACCCTCAGACGCTGCGAAGATATGGGAAGTTCTCCGTCCGTAACCGTTTCACATGCGATAACCTGTATCCCGGCTTCTTCTGCTGCCTCTTTCAAAAGCTCCAGATTGCCTTCCCCCTCTTCACCAAAGCTGCAGTTTTCCCCGGTTACAATTACCTTTGCACCCAGTTGTCCGATTAATACGTTTTTTACAAAAGCTTTTGCACCTCCTGCCTGAAGGTAATCTGCTGCTTCACAGGAGATAAGGATATCCGGCCCGTATTCCTTCATATGATATTCTTTTTCCGTTTCCGTTGTTAACACCGGCTTCCCCGGATGATACAGGCTTAATACCACCGCTGTTAAATTATTCTCCTGCGCAGCTTGTACCAGCTTCTTTAAAACTGCTCTATGACCTTTATGCACACCGTCGAAGCCCCCAAAAGCAACGCAGGTCTGATTAAGCTGCTCTATTCCCTGTTTATGTATCATTTCATCCTCCATCTGCCCCCGTAACGCAGTATAACCCGGCAGTAAGCTTACCTACAGCTATCCGCCGTGCTTCCGCTCAGACGGCATACAAATCCGAATTTTAATATTTTTTCTCACCCGTTCTTCCTGCCG
Organism: Bacillota bacterium; assembly: GCA_023437885.1. Classification (GTDB taxonomy): domain Bacteria; phylum Bacillota; class Clostridia; order Lachnospirales; family Lachnospiraceae; genus Mobilitalea. The sequence continues at coordinate 2,456 of JAEZFH010000187.1, forward strand.
ATCATAGACCGTATCATTAAGAAATCCAGTCTATCTCCTACCGGCAGAGCTCCTTCTTCCTTCAATTTTATTCCTTGCTGGCAGGACTGCATTTGTAGATCAGCAGGCCGACCAGATACCAGCCTATGGTATATAACCAGATCTGCCATCCCCCGCTTACGATATCCGGAATATAACACAATATAATTACTACAAGTGCCAGCAGGGGCAGTATGTTCTTCCCGGGAGCTTTAAAACTGCCTGGTACATAAGGGAACTTCTTTCTTGCAACAATCAGGGATATTATATTGATCGTAATTGTAACTGCTGCAAATAATGCTCCCAGACTTACTATTTCGCTGGTAAAGGAAGGAAAGCAGGAAACTATCATACTGATTACAGTGATTAGAACAGCGGCATAAACCGGAGTTCCTGTCTTTCCGTTTTCCGATAGTTTTTTAGGAAGCATTCCGCTGCCTGCAGCCGCTTGAACAGCTCTCGAGGTCAGTGCAATTACCACCAGCATGGTTGTAAGAAGCGCAAGTACGGCTGCAATCGATACCACCTTGGTCAGCCATGCATATTGAGCCAGCTTGGTAAAGCAGGCAGCATATAACGGAATATAGCGCATGCCTGGATTTTCTGCTAAAAAGGACGCACTCACTAACCCCACGGTAGAAAGTACCACCATCAGATACAAGCACACAACGATTGTCATTGCGATCAGAATCGATTTCGGAACATTCTTATTGGGATTTTTAACCTCAGACACCATGAATGCGATTGCAACAATGGAACCATAGCCAACCATTGCCGTAGGCACTGCTTTTAAAAATCCGGTGGTCCCTGCGGCTCCTTGTGAGAAAAAGGGAACGATGCTGCTCGCATCCCAGCTTCCGCCAAAAAATGCAACACAGATATAAATAATTAAAGTCAAGGCCAAGCAGCCAACCAATATATTATTGGCCTTCCCGGATACCGTAATCTTAAGAACATTCAAAAGAAAGCAAAATGCGATTGCAGCGATTGCCATAGGAATCTGCAAATTTGCAAAAATGGGAAAGCTCACTCCCAGATAGGTTGCTACATAAATCGCCGCAAATGCAATTGCTACAATATTGGCATTAATATATCCCCACGTGGAAATCCAGCCCCAAAGCTTTCCTGTCTTTTCGCTCTTCCCCAAGGCCTTGGACGGAAATACAAAGACTCCGCCGGATTTCGGGAATATCGTTGATAACTCGGCTACCACCAACCCATAAATCAGCATAATAACAGCCGCCAAAGCCCAGGAAAGTACTGCGGATGGCCCTGCCATATACATGGTTAACCCGGATAGGGAAAATATTGCACTGCCAATCATGCCACCCACGATCATTGTTACACATGAAAGTAAACCTAAAGACCCGTTTTGATTATTATTTGACATATTTCATCACGGACGATAAACGATTTGCGTTTACCGTACCTTCTCCCTTCGTCTTTAATCTCTATCATAATAGAATGATTACAAAAACTTTTATATCAGCCAATACATTTCATAAGCCCTTGCCATATATCTTTTTATCGGCAAAGATACCTTACATCAATGCCCTGTTTTATTATCTCATAGGAACTTTGCTCCTATGAGATAATAGCTTCCTGTCTATGAGACTGTCCTTTAGTACTTGACTATTATGCGGTAGGATGAGGGCTTGACCGCTTCCTGAAAAGCCCGGTCAATTTCTGCGAAAGGTATGATATCGGATATCAGCAGGGATACATCGACTAACCGATACGATATCAGCCTTGTTGCTGTCAGGAAATCCCTTCTCTGCGGATTAACCGATCCCGTAATGATTTGTTCCGTGGAGTGGATCTTGTTCGGACTTAGGGAGATGGGATT
>JAEZFH010000032.1 GCA_023437885.1 Bacillota bacterium
CGTATGGGCACGGAAAGCTTTTGTACCATCCCGGACCAAAGAAGCTCTTGCGCGGTCCAGTCTGTGGCCTTTCTGCTGCTTGCCACTGATATTCTTATTTTTCTGTCATACTGCAGCATTCTACTCAATCACCTTCCTCAGCTTACCATAATTGCCCTGTACTGGCTCCGGCTCTACTTCTGATAATCCGCTGTTCAGATATTCAATGAACTTGTCCAGATTAACCAGGCACTTCCGGCCGGCATAGAAAACCGGTACCTTCCCCTGCTTTATCAATCCTCTCAGATAATATTCTGAAACGCTACTTTCCGGATCCTCTTTGCGGAGGTAATCCAGCACTTGGGATATGGTTCGCATCCGAACCGGCCCCTTGGAATTCTGTACTTCTTCCTTCTCTGGAAGTATAGACGCTTTTGGATCCTCCTGCTTCACTTCCTTCATGCAAATATCGGTCACTCCATCTTGGCTAAGCTGGCCTATGATAGTAAATGCCTGAAAGTCACTCGTTGCCGTCTTGGCAACTTTTTGTCCCCGGTTATTACCGGTTATTATGTACTGCATACTTTACGCTCCTTCCATTTGTTCAGTCATGAGATCAGCCAGCAGCTCCCGATCCCGATCAATCTTCTTCAGGGCCTTTGCAATCCCACGATTCACATAATCCTCCATGTAGGAAGGTATAAAATATTCCTGATCTACCTCCTGCAGGATAATATCGATTCTCTTATCTGCCATATGGTCTCCTTTTTGTTTCGACATCGAAACGACTAATCTTCAATTAGTTCTGATAATGGTTTGTTAATAGCTCGGGCTATTCTGCCAGCAAGGTCAGGACGGCATGTCTTACCAGCTTTGACTGCAGAAATGGTATTTCTTGATACTCCACTTCTCTCCGCTAGATCCTGAATAGATATTTGCTGCTCACCAATAGCAATCAATAATTTAGTTACATTGATCTTCATCTTTCCACCTCCTTTTCATTTCTGTGCATTTGCACGCTTTATATTCGTATTTTACTGTGCATTTGCAAGATTGTCAATAGTTATTTTATTTTTGCACAGATTTTTATTTACATTTGCACAGCTTTATGTTTTAATAAATTTTAAGGAGGTGAAACTCATGGGAATCGGAGCTACGATAAGTCAAGTACTTGAAGAAAAGAATATGTCTGTGGCCAAGTTGGCTGAATTGACTGGAATTTCAGTAAATACCCTATATGCGATAATCAGAAGGGATAATGATAGTATTAAGCCTGAGTCTTTAAAAAAGATATCAGACGCATTACAAAAATCACCTTATTTTATTCTTGGTTTCAAAGATGGCAACGAAGAAAGAATTAGTGAAGAACTTGATTTGGTAAAGAATAAGATAGATGGGATCAACAGAATTATTTACGATATTGGATACCGAATTAATATTCTTGAGGAAAATGTATTTTCAGTTGATGATTACAATAGAAATATAGCTGTTTACTTATCCATGGACGAGCTATTGCAATTTTTAAACTCTACCAATGAAATTCTTTCTTTTACAATCAGTAAAATAATATCTGAAAAGTACACTAAATAGAAGCCGCTCCGGTATACAGCCAGAGCCACCAACATTGACAACATAATATGCTTAACCGGACAGCCGGCGGGGCGCTGCCTTCCGTCCTGAGTCTTGCAGGAAGGGGGTTGGTGCCAATGTATATTACATATAGTGATCTTTTCACCTTTGTAATCATGCTTGTAGCTATAATAACCCTTGTCAGAAATGACAGGCACAAAAAATAGCGCCCCTGCTCTGGTAAAGTAAGGCGCTATTTTGTAACTTATTTTCACCAGGACGGATAGGTATGAGCTATCCTCCGGCTGTCTTGTTAAGCATATTATACACGATTAATCGTGTATAGTCAATAATATAAAAACCGCCCCGGCGCCAACCAGGACGGCTTTCATAAATGACACTATAAACCCATAAGGCTTATATAATGCCCCTTCAACAAGGATATTATATCATAAGCCTTAATTCAGTGCATCACAAATCTGATGTTATACAGAAAGGAAGATGATATAATAATGGCTACAGTAGAAAAACGAGGTAATAGCTACCGGATCACCGTCAGCAATGGTTACGACACTTCCGGGAAACAAATAAGAGAAAAGGCCACCTTCACCCCAGATCTATCCATGACCGAGAGACAGCAGCAAAAAGCCCTGGAGAAGTTCGTATTTGATTTCGAGGAAAGAGTTAAGAACGGTAAATATCTGAAGGGTGAAAAGATTACCTTGAAAGGTTTCACTGACACCTGGTTTAAAGAATATGCACCTCAGCAGCTCGAAAAAACCACAATAGCAGCATATACCGAACTGCTTGAGCAAAAGATCCTTCCTGCCTTGGGTCACCTTAAACTTTCTAAGATACAGCCCATGCACCTGCAGAGCTTCTACAACAACCTTCTGGAAGACGGCATCCGGAAGGATGGAAAGAAAGGCGGTTACAGTCCTACCACGATCAAGAAGTGCCATGCTGTCCTAAGCAGCATATTAACAACGGCTGTTCACTGGCAGGTCATTGAAGCAAATCCCTGTGACCGGGTATCTCCTCCTAAACAGAAGACCGTTACCAATGATGTAAAGCATTTCACCCTGGAGCAGGCTGAGACCTTCCTGAAGGCTCTGGAGCTGCCATACACCACTACTTATAAATCCCATGATAGAATTGACGATACCGGCAAGAAATATCATGTAGAAGCTTATACAGAGACCAGGAGCATCCCGATGCAGCTTAAAGTATTCTTTAACCTGGCTTTATTCGGAGGGCTCCGCAGAGGCGAATTAATAGCTTTAACCTGGGACGATATAGACTTCGATAATAAAACGGTCAGTATAACCAAATCAACCGGCTATACGGGTAAGGAAACAATTACAAAGGCCCCAAAGAATAAAAGCTCCATTCGTGAAATAAATCTCCCCGGGGCAGTCATGGATCTGGTAAAGAAATATAAGAAGGAGCAACAAGAACTCCGGCTCTCCTTAGGAGATCAGTGGCAAGGCGATAATTATGTATTCATCCAGTGGAACGGCAAGCAAATGAACCTTTCCACACCCTATCATGCATTTAAAGATATTATCAACAAATACAATGCTACCGCTGTGGATCCTGTCGACCATCTGCCGAACATTCCCCTTCATGGCCTCCGGCATACATCGGCTACGCTGTTGATATCGGAGAACATCGATGTCCGGACCGTGTCAGCCAGGCTTGGACATGCCCAAACCAGCACCACTATGAATATATACGCTCACAGCCTCAAGAAGCTGGATGAAAAGGCAGCGGATACATTGGACAACCTATTGAAACGAAAAGCATAGCTTAAGCCTAAAGGGTACATATAAAGTGTATCCTTTTTTATTATTATCAATGAACCCCAAATAAACCCCAAAACAGCAAAAAAGACACTCACTGAGTGCCTTCTTTGTTTCTAAATTTTATAAAACCCTTAACTTCCTTAGGTTTATCTAACAGCTGCTGGGCAGACTTGAACTGCTGACCTCCTCATTACCAATGAGGTGCTCTACCAACTGAGCTACAGCAGCAGATGTAAGATTGAACTAGATCACCTTGAGTACCTGATTTAATTTTGTCTTAATTCTAGTCAATGCATTATCGATTGTCTTTGGCTCTTTACCAAGAACTTCTGCAATCTGTATATACTTTAAATCTTGCATGTATAGGCCTAAAACTTGTTTTTCCAGGTCGCTCAGACGCCTTACAAGTTCATATTCTATCATACTAGTATTCTCTTTGTCAATAACTAATTCTTCTGGATTCGATATATATTTTTGATGAATTATGTCAACTAAGGATTCTTTATCCTCCATATCGCCATTTTCTCCATATGCTGGGGCATAAAGGGAAATATAGGTATTCAGCGGAATATTCTTCTTTCGATTAGAAGCTTTAATTGCGCTATAAATTTGCCTCGATACGCATAGATCGGCAAAATTAAAGAAGGAGTTATCCTTACCGGACTGATAATCCCTGATTGCCTTATATAATCCGATCATTCCTTCCTGAATAAGATCGTCTTTATCGCCTCCGATTAGGAACAGAGCCTTTGCCTTGCTGCGAACCAGATACTTGTATTTCTCCATCAGATAATCAATGGCTGGCTGTTCTCCATTCTGAATCCGGTCTACAATCTCTTCATCGGTCATAGTATCATACTTTATTACAGCATCCACGTTAGGCAACCTCCTTCAGCCCCTTGGTACACACTTCATTATATCATGAACCTCGTTCATGATCTCCAGCTCCGATCGGAAATCGCAAGCAAGCCTGCCGTGCGAATGTACTTCTCGCACTATCCTCTACTATGCTTTCATCATGTTATGTCATTCCGGTCAAAATCCACTCTGACCGAAGAATTAATATTCTCATTCTTTTGATCATAGGGTCTTTGCTTGCATACAATGCTTCGCTTCTGTCTGAAATCCAGCCTTTATATCAGAAGCCTTGCTCTTACTAAAAGACCTTGTTATCCTGCATCAAAAACTATCCGCCGGGCAGATGCTACCTTGTGAAACTTACGCAAAGTAGCCTTAGGCAAATAGTCTTTAAATATTAGGACAGTATTCCTTACACCACAATCCTCTTGTCTAGCTCATTCGCTGTCTTACAATCTCATATGCCAAAATCCCCATAGCGACTGATGCATTCAGGGAATCCACCTTGCCAAACATCGGGATCTTGGCAGTGAAATCACATTTTTCTTTAACCAGACGGCTCACACCCTCACCCTCGCTGCCAATGACCAGCCCGATCG
>JAEZFH010000264.1 GCA_023437885.1 Bacillota bacterium
TTTGGCAAGTCTAGATACTGCAACCAAAGGAAGTAGAAACAGACTTCTAGCAATGGCAGGATTTTAAGAAGGTTTTGTATGGTAAAAAATGGTGCCAACGTTTACTTGACAGTAACCATTTGTGTAACAAAGCACTATAATGCTTGACTGAACTGTTTCTCTTTGCTATAATGTACAAAAGGAAAGGATAGGTATATTTCCGTGGACGAAGAAGACGCCAACCCATATCATTGTAGTATAGTATATTTAATTAATATAGATATCTCACTGTGAGGACAATCAAAACATTGTCCTTTTTGTAGTGCTATAAATGATACTTCATGCGTTCGCACAATATACATATTCTCTTTTCAAAATACAATCACAACAGAATGTTTAAAAGCTCCCTATAATCTATGGGAGTAATCAGAGGAGGTTATTTTTTTGCCAGAAGGTGAGCCCATTATGGGCAAAATTATATTACAGATTTTCTTAATTCTTTTAAATGCATTATTCGCATGTGCGGAAATTGCGGTTATCTCCATGAATGACAATAAGCTTGCAAAGCTTACTGCCAGCGGGGATAAGCGGGCAATCAGACTAACAAAGCTAATCGAACAGCCCGCCCGTTTTCTCGCCACCATTCAAATAGGTATTACACTTGTGAATCTATTGGGAAGTGCGTTTGCAGCAGAGAACTTCTCCGACCGCTTGGTCGATGCCATGGTTAATCTGGGGATTAATATCCCGGTGTCCATCCTTAACACCCTGTCTGTAATCATAATTACCCTTGTTTTAACTTATTTCACCGTGACCCTGGGAGAACTTGTTCCTAAGCGGATTGCCATGAAGAAGTCTGAACAGCTTGCATTAGGTATGTCGCAATTAATTTATGTGATTTCAAAAATCTTTGCTCCAATTGTCTGGCTGTTGACAGTTTCGGCAAATGGTTTGCTGCGCTTGCTTGGTATTAACCCCCACGATGAAGATGATGAAAATACGGAAGAAGAAATCCGTATGATGATAGATGCAGGCAGCGAAAAAGGTACCATACACCCCGATGAAAAGGATATGCTTCAAAACATATTTGAATTTGATGATATCTCCGCAGGAGAGATCATGACTCATAGAACGGAAGTATCCCTGTTATGGAACGATGAAACGGATGAGCAATGGGAACAGACCATCAATGAAAGCAAGCATTCCATCTATCCTATCTGCTCTGAAAGCCCGGACAATATCATTGGTATCTTATATTCCAAGGATTATTTCCGCTTGAAGGATAAATCCAGGGAAAATGTAATGGATCACGCCGTTCAGCCGGCCTACTTCATTCCCGAGTCGGTAAAAGCCGACGTTCTGTTCCGCAATATGAAAAAAAATCGCAGCCACTTTGCCGTAGTGCTGGATGAGTACGGCGGTATGAGCGGTATTGTAACCATTAATGATCTGCTGGAGCAGTTGGTGGGTGATCTGGAAGATGATATCACCGCTCCCAGGGAATTACCGCCCATCGAACGCATTGATTCCAACACCTGGCTGATTCAGGGAACCACGCCGCTGGATGAAGTATCCGGCCATGTCGGTGTTCTTCTCCCGGAAGATGATTACGATACCTTCGGCGGCTTCGTATTTGGTGTCCTTGGAACAATTCCCGATGACGGAAGCACTCCCGAAGTGGAGGAGTTCGGGTTGGTGATTAAAATCCAAAGCATCAAGGATCACCGTCTGGAAAGCGCGCTGGTATGCCTGTCCGAAAGCAAGGATAAATCAACTACTGCCAATTCGGTATCCTAGAATAGAATAGCCAAATTATTCCTTAAGGTTCTCCAGGTATCAAAGTAATATCTGGGGAACCTTCTGTTATGTCCTGATAGATATCGTTTATATTACTTCGTTCCCTTCAAACCCCGATAACGCTTACTACTTCCGGTGAATTAAAAGATACCGTCTATTTGATAATACATGTTGGTTAGGCTCTGCCTCTGCGTCATTCATCCAGGCTCTGAGGAATAAGCTGCGCCGGAATGACGTTGCTTACCAGGTAATAATTGAAATATTATCTAAAACATGCAATAATTATCTTAAGTCCGGCAGTTAAGCTATTAGGTGTACCTGTAAAGTCCTACCAACAGGAAGCATTTGCTGTGCCACATGCAAGGCCAGGTGGTAATTTAGTTTCAATGTTTTTAATTAGTTTCAATGTATTAGGATTACAGAATATTATAATAAATTAGGGGGTTATAACATTGAGCACCGATAACAATACGAATAATCACGAATTAAAAAAACAGGCAATTGCTTCCGGCAAAACAACTCTGGGAATCGAACTTGGCTCCACCAGAATCAAGGCTGTTCTGATTGGTGAAGACTATCAGCCTATCGCATCCGGCAGCCATGAGTGGGAAAACCGTTTCACCAATAACGTGTGGACCTATGCCCTTGAGGATGTCTGGATCGGTTTGCAAAGCAGCTACCGCAATTTATGCGAGAACGTGAAACAGAAATATGATATGGAGCTTAAAACGATCGGAGCTATCGGGGTTAGTGCGATGATGCACGGATATCTGGTATTTAATGAAGCCGAAGAACTGCTGACGCCCTTCCGTAC
>JAEZFH010000315.1 GCA_023437885.1 Bacillota bacterium
GAAGCAATCGCATACAAGCCCTGGAGTATCTGGTATCCCTTCGGCTCCGTCTCCACATTCATCCAAATTTTAATTCGCTCAAAACGGTAAGGCTCCAGAAATACAAAGATGGATCCCGCACCGATTAATAAAGCTCCCGATATGATAAAATAAAATTTCTTTCTGCTGGCAACAAAACAAATGGCAACCATGATCACGCCAACAATCAGGGCTGTGGAAAAGTTCTCGATTACAATCAGAATCAGCAGCGGCGAAATAAACAGTACCACACGCAAAAATCCGGTGAACTTATCCAGCTTCTTGGGTGCCAGATTCACTATGTAGGCAGTAAACAGGATTACTGCAATTTTGGTCAGCTCCGAGGGCTGAAATCGTCCCAGGGATCCCAAATCGATCCAACGCCTCGCACCGTTAATTACCGGTCCGAAGAGAAGAACATACAACTGCAAAGCAACACACATAAAATAAAGAATAATTACCGGCTTCAGCCTGATCACCGGGAATTTACTGATATAAATCCGGTAATCGATCTTGGATACAAAGATCATGATCAGAATTCCCGCTCCGGCAAAGAGTGCCTGCTTCTGCAGATAAAAGGTTGCATCCCCATTTAACCGCTGCGCATTATAAGAGCTGGTACTGTAGATCATTACCAGTCCAAAACATACCAGGAACAGAATAAGAAATAACAGACTGTAATCGTAGTAACTATGCATTTTTCGTTTGTTTACTTCTCCTACTGTTCTGGCCATACCGACACTCCCAACCAAACTTTTTATTGAATCCTTATTTAAGAATATCTAAAATAATAATTCGAATTTTTATTTTATCATTCTTTATGATGCTTTTATTATATTTATGAAAGCATCTCTCTTACATATTCCTTAAACATATTACCACGCTGCTCATAATTCTCAAACATACCCCAGCTTGCACAGGCCGGAGATAAAAGAACCGAATCCCCGGGCTCTGCTTTTTCGGCACTGATCCGTACCGCCTCCTTCAAATCCTGTACCATGATAATATTATGAAATCCGTGGCGTCTTGCCGTCTCGGCAATCTGGTCACGGGTCTGGCCCATGAGTATAAGATACTTTACCTTTCCGTCAAAGGCCTCAATCCAGTCATCAAATGGGATATTCTTATCATAACCCCCTCCAATCACAACCGTCGGCGTCCGCATTGCCTGAACTGCCTTAATGGATGCATCGGGATTGGTTCCCTTCGAGTCATTATAATAGGTTACGCCATGAATGGTTTCCACATACTCAAATCTATGCTCCACCGCACGAAAATTCACCAGCGCCGAATGGATGAAATCCATGGGCACTCCCATGGAAAGCGCCATTGCCGCAGCAGCCATGATGTTTTCATACATATGCTTGCCTAATACCTTGAGCTGGTTTATATTTACCACAAGGTCCCTTTTGCCGCCTCTGCTGTAATAGATATCCTCACCCTCCAGGTATAAACCGTCTTCCAGCACCCTTACGCTGCTGTAGAATAAAACCCGGGTTTTTAGTCTTCCTGCCATCTCCCGTAATATTGCATCCTCGTAATTCAGCACACAAACCTGGGACGTAGTCTGATTTTTCGTGATATTTTCCTTCATGGCAATGTAGTTCTCCATGGTATGGTGACGGTTCAGGTGATCCGGTGTAATATTCAGAATCGCACTGACATCCGGCCGGAACTCCTGTATGGTTTCTAATTGAAAGCTGGACAGCTCTATGACGGAAACCGACTGCTCCGTTGTCTCCATTGCCACCTCGGTGAAGGGATTACCGATATTGCCAACCACATTCACATCATCAAAATAAGTGTTCATAATCTCCCCAACCAGGGTTGTGGTAGATGTCTTACCATTAGTACCGGTGATACCGATAATTTTTCCCTTGGAATAACGGTAGGCAAGCTCAATCTCACCCCATACTGGTACATTGTTCTCCAGAATTCTGGTCACCAGAGGATGATCCAGTGCTACTCCAGGACTGATTACAAGGAGATCCAGCGCAGCGATCAGCTCCTCCGAGAGTTCTCCGGTAACAAGCAAAAAGTGATGCCCGGTATCAAATTTATCCATAAAATCCTGATTGGTAAGCTTCGTGTTGGAATCATATAATATTACATCCGCTTCCTGCCTCTGTAATAATCTTGTTGCGGAGATACCGCTTTTTCCGGCTCCGAATACCAGAACTTTCTTGTTTTTTAAATCCATAATAACCTCCATTGCTGCGTATGCCGTGTAAAAATTACCAAGCCTCGGTTCCTTAATTGATTCCCATCAGCGCAATCAGGCAGAGAATTGCTGTAATAATCGCAAATACTGCCACTACCCGGGTTTCCGACCAGCCCATCAATTCAAAATGATGGTGGATCGGTGCCATTTTAAAGATACGCTTTCCACCGGTTAATTTAAAATAACTTACCTGAAGTATTACCGATATAATCTCCATCAGATAGATAAAAGCAACTAAAATGATAAATAAAGGCATCTGCAGCATGAAGGCGGTCGATGCGACAAAGCCGCCCAAGGCCAGGGAACCGGTATCCCCCATGAAGACCTTGGCAGGATACACATTATATAGCAGAAACGCCATCAGACTTCCTGCCACGGCACCGGTGATCGGGGAGAGATTGCTCTGCAGGCCGATGGCAACCACCGTAAAAAAGGTTGCGATAAGTACTGTCACACTTGATTCCAGGCCATCCAGTCCGTCGGTAAAGTTAGACCCGTTCACGGTTCCGAGAACAACGATCAGGAAGAAGGGAACAAACAAAAAGGAGATATCCGCATATTTTCCGCCGGAGAAAGGAATCAGCATCAGTGTTCCGATATCCGTATACCGGTCAAGATAGAAGCCAAAAACTGCAGTCACCAATATCTGACCCACCAGCTTCTGCCAAGCCCGCAGTCCCATGTTCCTCTTCATAACTACTTTGATATAGTCATCCATAAACCCGATAATACCAAAACCGATGGTTACAAACAGAACCGGAATGATCTCCTTGTAATTCTTGATATATAGTAAGCAGGTGATTGAGATACTAAGTACAATAACTATTCCTCCCATAGTTGGAGTACCGGATTTTTTCTGATGTGATTTGGGCCCTTCCTCCCGGATATATTGCCCAAATTTAAGCTTTCTCAAAAAAGGAATGAGCAGCGGGCAGAGTATCGCACATACACCGAAGGAAATAATAACGGGTAATATTACTTTAAATTCAGAAAAATTCATAGTGTCCTCCATTCTTAGATAGGCCCGTATCTGCTTTGACCCATCCGCCAGTAATTGGCATTATTCATATGTAATATCCTTGATTAACTTGAGAGCGGCTTGCGAAGCATGCCACTCGTTGTTTTATGACTAAGCTATTATACTTTATAACCTTCGAAAAAACAATAATGAACTAGTCTTACATTTTCGAGTAATTTTTCCCAGAATAACGTTATTCTGTTCCCCGATTGAGGCTGTTTTATTCAAAATACAGGACCAAGTCACTATCCTTTTCCACCGTTTCACCCACCAAAGGAAACTGCTCTACCACGGTCTCCCCTTCTCCGAGAGAATACAGTTCGCCGAAATCATAGATTTTCAGCATATCCCTTACCTCCTTCTTCGTCTTACCTATGAAGTCCGGCATCTCGAAGGTACCGATATTGTACTTGGCTATCTCTGCTTCCGTATAGCTTTCTTCAATTCCCAGATAGGGAAGGATATTATCAAACAGATTGGCTATGACCGGTGCTGCTATGGTGCCTCCGTAGTATATTCCTACCGGATCCTCGATCAAAACCATCGCCATAACCTGGGGGTTATCAGCAGGTGCAAAACCGATAAAGGAGGAGATGTATTTATTGCTGCTTCTTGGCAGCTTTTCCGAGGTTGCCGTCTTACCTCCGACTCGAAAGCCCGGCAGATAAGCACGCTTTCCGGTTCCGTCCGAAACAACTGCTTCCAGCAGCTCTTTCATGGTTGCCGAGGTTTCCTTTGAGACAGCGTCCGCCGAGGTTTCATAATCCAGCGCCCGTATTCTGGTTCCGTCTGAGGAACGTATTTCCACACCCAGATGCGGAGTAACCAGTGTCCCGCCATTCACCACGGCACTGGTAGCCACCATCAATTGCAGGGGCGTAATCTGAAAGGATTGACCAAAGGATATGGTTGCCAGCTCTACTGTGCCGATTTTATCGATTTTGTGCATAATTGAGTTGGCTTCTCCCGGCAGATCAATTCCGGTCTTGTGAAATAATCCCAGCTTCTTGAAGTAATCATACATCTTCTCTACTCCGACTCTGGCCCCGATTTCCATGAATACAGGATTGCAGGAATTCTTAATTCCTTCCACAAAATCCTGGCTTCCATGCCCTCCGGCCTTATGGCAGCGGATGATCCGATCCTCCACCTTCTTATAGCCGGGACAGTAAAACCGATCAGTCAGTTTTACCACATGCTCTTCCAGTGCGGCAGTTGCGGTTATTATCTTAAAGGACGAGCCGGGCTCATAGGTATCGCTGATACAGGCATTACGCCACATACCGTTGAGCAGCTCATTCAATTTCTGGTCTGTCAGGGTCTGCCCCTGATACCCTGAGGCAATCTCATCAATGAGGGTATAGGGATCATTCAAATTAAATTCCGGTACATTGACCATCGCAAGAATCTCACCGTTTTGGGGATTCATAACGATCAGCTTTACATTGGAAGCCTGCTTTGCTTCCATAACCTTTAAAGCAGCCTGTTGGGCAAACTGCTGAATATTCATATCAAGACTGATGTACAGATCATTTCCGGGCTGGGGTTCAATCCGGTCCTCCGCAGCATTTTTTATCTCAACACCATAGGCTGTGGTCAAGGTGAGTATGGTTCCGTCAATTCCCTTAAGGAAATCGTCGTACTTTACCTCCAGACCAATAACCCCCTGATTATCACTGCCGGTGAAGCCGATTACCTTGGAAGCCAGAGAATCGTAAGGATAGTACCGCTTATAATCCTCATCAACCATAACCCCATCCAGATCATATTCTCTGATTTTATCTGCAATTGCCTTATCTACATTGGATTTGATTCGCTCGATAGAGGATCTCTTCTCCACTCTTTTTCTTACCTTTTCCTCACTTAGCCCCAATTCCTCGGACAGTATTGCGATTACCCGCTCCGGGTCGGTTATCTGGGCATGGATTACCGATATGGTGCAAACCGGCTTGTTGGTGGCAATTTCCTTACCCTGGGCATCAAAGATACTTCCCCTCTCCGCCTTAATGGCACGCTCCCGTTCATGCAGTTCCTTTGCCCTTGCAGCATAATCCTCCGATTTTAATATCATTAAATATCCCAACCGGACAAAAAGTCCAAGGGCTACGATGAATACAACGATAACGACAGCCAATATATTTCTTCTGTGATAGGTTCTGCTTTTTGCCATAGACCCATACCTTTCTTGAAAGGTATCACCTTTATATCTCTTATCGTTTCATTTTATTACATACAAGTTATGTTTATTCAACAAATCCTACAAAGTCACATTCGACTGGCTTAAGTCGATAGAAATTAACATGAAATTGATTGAGATTGATAAAATCGAGAGGAGTTAATGAAACTGGCAAAAAACAATGAAATTGACCTTGGGAAGCCGCAAACTATGCTATTGCAGTGCATCGGCGTTGAACTCTTCTTCCTGGGAAAGCTCTCCTGCCTGTCCGCTCGGATCTGCTGCATTTTCTCCCTCCTGGAGCGGAGCTTCTCCC
>JAEZFH010000403.1 GCA_023437885.1 Bacillota bacterium
AAATGAGGAAACAGATTGAAATTCTGGAACACAAGTCCCACCTCCAGAATTATCTCATGCAACGTCTTCGCATCCGAATACCCCATCCCCGCCTTCGTATCCACCATCCTCTTACCGCAGACCTCCACACGCCCGCTGTCTATCTTCTCAAGCAGGGTAAGGCAGCGCAAAAGTGTGGATTTGCCCGAGCCGGAGGGCCCGATAATTGCAACTACCTCGCCCTCCTCCACCTCAAGGGAGATATTCTTTAATACTTCTGTTTTATGAAAGCTCTTCTCTATATTTTCTGCAACTAATAACATAATTACCTCCATACTTCCCAACCAGCTGCTTTGCGAAAAATAATTCTTCCGTCCACTGCCGCAGCTTTAATTCTTATAGTAATCCAGCTTCTTCTCCAGCAGCTTAAAGGAGACCTCCACTACCGTATTCATAATCAGATAAAACAGTGCGGCAATGATGATTGGAACCGTTGAGAAGTATTTGGACTGTGTGGTCGTAGCAACACGGAACAGCTCTACCACAGCAATGACCTGAGCCAGGGAGGTGTCCTTAACCAGTGTCATCAGCTCATTGCCGGTTGCCGGCATGACATGCTTCACCACCTGCGGAAGAACAATGCGCAGAAAGGTCTGCAGCTTAGTATAGCCCAATACCTTAGCCGCCTCATATTGACCCTTGGGAATGGCTGCAATCCCCCCGCGAAAGATCTCTCCAAAATATGCGGCGTAATTGATGGAAAAAGCCAGAATACAGGCAACCATGCGGTCCTTATAATTATAGCCGAATATGTAGAAGGGAGCATACATGAAGAATATCAATTGGAGCATCAATGGAGTTCCCCGGAAAATCAACTGATATATGCGGAGGGGAAAGCTCACTGCCCAGATCCGGCATCTCCTGCCCAGAGCAACAAAAAAACCTAGCGGAACGGAGAATAGAATGGTCAAAAAGAAAATACTGAGGGTAGTGCCCGTTGCCCCTAGCATATTCGGTATCAGATAGTCCAAGGGTACATTATCTATAATCATAAAATGCCTCCGTCATATGTTTACTGGGATCTATTATGGTAGCAGAAAGACTCTTATGGCTGCTTATTAACAGTCATAATTTAATATGCTAACACTTTACCATATTACCACAGTGCCTTAGACATTTCAATCATATCTTGATAAATTATTCATTTCCCGCTTCACTGCTCCGGTCAGCCAGCATCACTCTTGCGCTGGATTTTGTCTTTTATCCTTCTCAAAGAAGTCCACTCCATCCATGATAAAGGCAAATTTCAGACCATCCGTATTATAGAAAACAGCATTTCTGTCATTTACTGATTTTTGAAGAACCACCCCGCAGTTCCATTCCGCAATCCGCGATACTCCTTCTCCGTCCTCCAAGGCTGCGGCGGCTGCTCCGTTTTTGCTGTAATATACCTTGCCCTTCCCGTCGGTATCCTCTTTCAGGTAAAAGAGGATATCACCCGAGGCATTGCTGCAGATGGTGCTGACATTATCATCGATCCGGATTTCATCCTTTCCTCTCTTTTTATAATACAGCTCCTTCTCCTTCAGATAATATACATGCGACTGGTCCGGAGCGGCCCTGTATTCTTCTACCCCCTCTGCCCAAACGATTTCAATGCTTCGCTTTGGCAGGTCTTCCAGCTCTATCAGCTGATGCTTTGCATTCATATAAAACAGGCTCCCTCCGTCCCTGGCAACGGTAACCGTATTACTTTCCACGGACGACGCAAGCTCCTTCGATAAATAATTCTTGTCAAGATATATAATTCTATGCTGATCAACAAGTAAGAACTTTTGTCCGAAGCTTTGAAAACTGTACCGAGAAATAACGTTCTCCTTTGATGCTTCCATTCCGTGAGCGGGCTGAAGGACCTTTTGGAGCATTCCCGGATACAGCTTCTGTCTCTCTGCTCCATTGGTACTCAGATAGTATTGACCCTCATCCTCGATTAGAATCTGGGTATAATCACTGTTAAAGAAAACCAGGCCATTGATGCCGCCGGATAATTTCACCGTCTTATCTTTTGTCTTTACATAGACGCTTCCCATGGTCTGATTGGAATACTCCACGTAATAAGTCAGACTTTGATCAAGAGATACCGCAAGCACCAGTATATTTTCCCCGATCAGCTCCGGTACTCCTTGATTTTTTATCGTATAGGATTTCAGCTCCTGTACTACTCCTCCCTCTGTCAAAGCATAGGTGACATAGGTTATCAATTGCCCGCCCGGCAATACATTAAGCTGATCGAACCGTCTATTCTGATTATCGATCAGGATATCTGTACCTTCAGCAACATTATATAATCTTAAATAATATTTATCCATTCCACCCGATACGGAATATACGATATAGTTCCCGTCATCGGACAGACCGGCAATACCTGACAATGAAGAGGTAAGTTCAATCTTTTTTTCTGCATTGACATACATACATCTGCCCGAACTATTGCCATATAAAAGAGCAGCGGTATGATCCGGTGTATAGCTTAAGTGCATGAACTCATCCAGTTTATAAAGCATATCTCCCTTGGTATTGAATACATAGGTCTTTTGATTTGCTTGATCGGTGTAAATTTCAAGGGCGTCCTTTGTTGCAAAATTATAGTCAAGCTTCTCATTTCTTTTACTGAAACTATAAAAAGCCACGGCTGCAAGCAGAACTACAAGTATCGCCGCAAGGATGGGGATACTTTTTTTAATGCTAATTTTCTTCTCTTCCTTATTTTCTTTCTGATCTGTACTGGAATAATCCTGATTCAAGCCCTGATACATATACTGGCTAAGTCTCTGATACTGCTCCTGTTGCAGCTTTTCCTTCAATTCCAGCTCCAGTCTTTGTTGATTCATTCTGCTCTGCTTGATTTCCAACCGGCTGGGTGCCTGTCTCCTTCTTAAACCGGCTTCTGAGGCCTTACTTGAGAAGCTACCGGGCTCCTTTCTGCTAATCTTCTCATTCTCTCCCCGGGGCATCTCTTTCGCTATCTGCAAATACCGGGACAACTCCGGCTTTAGTTGTGGGCCCTCGTACAAGCTGTCCGGGCAGGAAAAGCCCTGATCCGCTTCCTCTAACGTGGAAGAATTTTCCTCACACCCTTTCAAAGATGAATTGCACTCACTGCAATATTTCATTGACATAGAATTCTCCTTGCCACAGCTACAGCGAATCATAGTTATCCCCCTATATTCCGGATCAGCCAATCGTTATTTCCTTCTTTTCTAACTTCCCAGTCTGAATACATCATGATTGGTAAAAAATTCTTTATAAAATAAAAATATCGTATTTATCATGATAAGTCAAATTATTTCAGTGCCCCGGCCATAGGCAGGAAATGTCCCAAAAAGCGGGCACCTCCGCCTCTTGGGACATTAAGTTTTTGATATTATTATTCAATTGTTGTAATATCAGCCCCAAACCATTTTGTTGAAATCTCCGTTACTGTACCGTCTGCTTTAAGTTCACTCAGGGCTTTTTCAACTGCTTCACAAAGAGCCTGTTCACCCTTGCGGAACCCGATCGCATATTCATCCGGAAGCAGGGATTCCTCCAATACCTTATAGTTTTTTTCAAGTCCGGTAATCATGTAATTAGCCATTACCGTATCCATGAGTACTGCATCTGAATTTCCTGTCTCCATATCCATCAGTGCAGTATCGTATTTATCAAAGGGGTTTATCTGTCCCAGGGACTCACGGAATGCTTTGTTCCCATCGTCATTCAATGCCTCTTCCGCAGAGGAGCCGCCTTGCACCGCAAGTCTTTTGCCTGCCATGTCAGCCAGGCTTGCAATGGGGCTGTCACCGGCAACGACCAGCGAAATGTCATTGGTCATATAGGGCTTGGACATGGTCATATTCTTCTCACGCTCCGGAGTAAGAGATAAGCCGTTCCAGATGCAGTCAATATTCTTTGTTGTCAGTTCCTGCTCCTTCGATTCCCATTCTACAGGCTGAAGCACCAGCTCCACACCCAGCTTTTCGCATACTGCTTTGGCCAAATCGATATCGAAGCCGACAATTTCTCCGCTGTCATCAGTAAATCCCATCGGTGCAAAGGTGTCATCCAGACCAAGTATCAGCTTTCCATTATCCTGTATGTACTTCAGGGAATTGTCCACACCGGAGCTCTTTTGGCAAGCCGCCAGGCTCAGTACCACCAAGAAAATTAATAACACACTGATTATTCTTTTTTTCATCATCTTCACTCTTTCTCCTTATATATTTAATCCATATAACTATTGTGTGCCAGCACTGGCCTTTCTTCTTCCTCCATATCTACTTTACTCTATTTCACACTAATTCACTCTAGTTCACTTTCCCTTGCTAACACTTTACCATATTACCACAACAATGTGAATAGTTCAATTATTATTTTAAAAAAATTAGAGATGCCTCAGACATGTACAATACACGCAAAAGGTCATCTCTATGAACTTGTATCAGCCAATTACCAATACTGTCTCAATCCTTGGGAAGCCTGGTTAGAGCCTCGTTATAGAAGTAAATCTTCTCAGAATTTGCACTCATCAACTCTGTAGGAGAGATACCGATATTCTGTTCTTTCCCAGGCTTTAGGAAAAATCATGCCATTGGATTTCATTTTCCTTCAGGACAATTTCTCTATCCTTTCCATTTCCATCATAAAATACAGTGATCTGCTCTTCAAACGTATTATTAACCAGGCAATATTTTCGGGTAGCCGGATAATAATTTACCTCAATGCTGTAATTGCTGCTGTACCATTTTTTCATTGCCTCTTCTTTTTGTGCCGCCCAGAAGATTGCCCGGTAAAGCAGTCTGGAAGTTTCATAGGAATAGGGCAGTCCGTTGATATATACACTGCGCCCTTTTCCGAAAGAATTTACTGCCATCCGGACCTCCTTGTCCCGGAAGCACAAAACTGTAGCTCCCGGCAATGCATAAACATTCCGGATGCTTTCTCCAAAATCAATTTCCCTGGTACAATCCTCGGTAATGAAATGGGTGTGCTCCTCCCAGTTATACTTATCCGAGGACAGGCTGAAGCCCATTTCCCTGTCTACCCCCAGAACACCGGCCAGAGCGAAGAACCTTCCCTCCCTCTGATAGGCGGAAGGCTCCCCAATTCCAAGAAATCCCCCTCCCTCAGCAACATATTCCTTTACCGCACGGATTACCGCAGGATTTCCCCAATATTCGCCTCCGCTGGGTGCAGTATAGGCATCTCCTGCATTGATAATAACATCGCAGGATTTTAACCTGTCCGAATCCGCAATCACATCGTCAAAGCTGATGAAGTCCACGTCAAAGGGCATACCGCTAAGGGCTTCCAAAATTCCTGCGTAGGAATAGGTCTGTTTGTAATTGATGGCATGGGCAACCATATGGGTTCCCCAGGAACGGACCTTTCCCCAGGCATTTAAAATACCTACCTTAAAATGATTGTAAGGCGTCTGCCCTCCCATATTGTCATAGAGCCTTCGGAATTCCTCACATACCTGCTCCACATACTCTATGAATTCCGGAAATTGCAGTGCCAGCTTCAAATATCCTCCATAGCCGATCCGGTCAACAGGCTTGCGTAGGATCGCCCTTCTGGCTGTCACCCAATTCACCTTTGCCTCCCGGACCGGATCCCCGCCCTCATAGAACACATCCGGGAAGAAATAGGGAAGAAAGCGTCCTTCCGTATATTTTACGCCGGGGATATCGGAAATCAGCCGCAGTGTTGTTCCATTCCCAACGGAACCTACTACTGCATCCAGGCCTGCCTGCGGGAAATACTCTCCAAAGGGCTCCGTACCGATCCAGTGGTCTCCCAGGAACATCATGGCTTCCTTCTGATGCTCATGGCAGATATCCACTATGACCTTCACCAGCCGGGAGACCTCTCTCTGTTGAAAAGCCTGGAAATCCTTAAACTCTTTGGACGGTACCCGGAAGGTATTGTTATGGTATCCCTGATCGATGATATATTCCGGCCGGAAGGGATAGCCTGCTTCCTTTTCAAACTGTTCCAGTATATAGGGACTGACACTGGCACTATAGCCAAACCAATCTACGAATTTCTCCCGGGCATATTCGTCAAAAACCAGCGTAAATTGATGGAAGAAGGTAGTAAAACGCACCACATCCGTATCCGGATTCTCCTTCAGATAACGTTTGAGCTTTGCAAGCACATACTCCTGCGTCTTGGGCTGCCTTACATCATAAGTAATCTGATGCTCGACATCCTCCCAGCGATTGGTGAGATAATTATACATATGTACCGGATCCCACATAATGAAAGCCAGAAAGCTGACGGTATAATCATGGTAACGGTCCGGGCGGCTGATCACTACCTCCATTGTTTCTTCCTCGTAGCTCCAATGCTCCGGTGTTACGACCTCTCCCGTGGTCCGGTCAATAACCTCCCACCACCGCTTGATATCATGGATGGTATTGGGCTTTAACTGTTCCCGGTAAAGATGCTTCATAATCGGAATACGCAGACTCTCATCCTCCATCGCTGTATAGAATTCCGTCATCAGGTATACCTGCTGTATCTCATCCGGATTTGCCCTGGCCCAGCTATTATCCTTTCGTGTGGTATAATAGGTGGAATAGATTTTCACCGGCAGCTTCTTCAGCTCCTGCGGCATATCCGTGCCATCACAATCCCGAATGGCATCTGCCCCCCACCGTTCTATAATCTTTTTTTTCTCTTCAACCATGTCAACATCCGTAGGCACGGTCACTCTTCCATAATGCTTACTCATATTTTCCTTCACTCCTGTACATATTTACTGCTGATCTAAAATTTTGTGTCAAGCGTATACGCATATTATAGTGATGGAGATACACTTTAATCAAGGGTACTCCTTAGGTTATCAGATAACATAAGAGAACCGGAATATATAACCGTATATCAAAAGCAATCCAAATCTACGCTCTGATGATCGATTCTATATCCCGGTATTGCTCTTTTCCTTCCGGCATGCTCTATCCCGCAAGAATTATTCCCCATAGAGGTCTCTGGCTGCCGCTTCCATTAACAGGAAGAATGCCTGACCCTCCGTTGCTACTCCCGGGGAATCAAAATTAGGCATACCGCAAACTCCCCGCACAAAACCATATTCATCTACCATAGCATGGGCTGCTGCCCTTGATTTATCTGCATAAATCAGATAACCTTCCTCCAGATATCCTGCTTTTACTCCGCGGTAGATGGCATAAGCCAGCATCTGGCCGACATTTGTTTCCGTAAAAGAGGATGGACAGTCAAGAATATCTGAATACAATCCATCCGTACGCTGATACGGCAAGCATCCATCGATCAGTTTCCTTACATACGATACCAGATATTCTTTCTCCTCCTGATACTCATCCTGAAGCATGGCAATTACCCTCGTCATACCTGTAATAGCCCAGCCATTGCCTACACCCCAGAATACCTTGCGGCCAAAACATTTATTTTTATCGTCCCAAATATGGAATAACAACTGCTTATCCTCGTCATAGAGATAGCTTCGCAGACCCTTGATCTGCTTCATTGCCTCTCCTACATCTCCAAACTTACATAAAAACGGCGGTACCATATAATATGCATCCACCCAAAGCTGCTCTTGTGCCCATCCGCTGTCAAAATGGTATATTACTCCATCCGCTGTTCTGGGTGCCCGAAGTTTAAGATATTCATATAGCCTGTCGACAGCCTGCTTCAAATGGCTTTTTTGCGTGAAAGCAGCTGTTTCGATTAAGGTCTCTCCAATGGCTGCAGTATCACTCACTGCCTCGTTGTTCTCCATAATTCCAATACGGCCATCCTCAGCACTGCGAAGCACGGTTGCTTCGCAAAGCCGGAGAACCTCATCAGTCAAGCCTTCCGATTCGTAAATTGCCTGGGCTGCACAGCCCTGCTCCCATTGAAACCGCTGAATACATAGCATTGCTGATTTTACTTTTTGTGCTATCTCGGGATTTGATTTCATTGTTCTTTACCTGACCCCTTTCCGGATGGTGCGTATTTCAAACAATTTTTATCATTAGTTCATCTATGATTCATGATTTTATTACCGTATTACTATCACAATTTTATCATCATGGTATCCTGATTCTGGTATTCTTTTTTTGGTATCCCTATCTTCGTATCGCTATCTTGGTTTCTTTATCTTGGTTTCGTTACCTTGGTTTCCTTATCTTGGGTTCCTTATCTTGGTTTGCTTA
>JAEZFH010000058.1 GCA_023437885.1 Bacillota bacterium
CAATAGCGCTTATCTGTGATTGCAATCAAATAAAATTAGCGTTACAATAAAGCCATATTCCTTATAAATAAAATACATAAAAAAGGTGGAGATCCGTTTGAGAATATATTTTATCCGGCATGGACAAACCGATTGGAATCAGGCCAGAAAGATCCAAGGCAGCTGCGATATCGAATTAAATGAGACTGGAATCGCCGGGGCCAGGGAACTAGGGAGAAGGCTCAGTGAACAGAAATCTTCGATTACCCGCATCTATTCCAGCAAACAGAAAAGGGCTTACCAGACAGCTTCCATCATAAGCCAGGCTATCGGATGCGAGCATCTCCCGGCGGATGGGCTGGAAGAGGTTCATCTTGGTAATTGGGAAGGATTGTCCTGGGCGGAGGTAAAGACCTCCTATCCCACGGAATATGACACCTGGTATCACAACCGCCGCTATTGCAAAAGCCATCAGGGTGAGTCCTATCAGGAGCTTCTAGAACGTGTCTTATCCGCAATTCACCGGATAATCGATGAAAATACGGCGGATGTTGCCGTTGTTACACATAACGCCGTTATCATGTGCCTGCAATGCTATCTTACCGATACGCCCTTTCATCATATGGGTGATTTCAAAGCTGGCAACACCTCAATCACGATACTCGACAGCGAGCTTTTCCAACAAAAAAGAGCTCAGACTGAGCTCATTCTTAATCAATAGGAGCCGGCGATTGCTCCCAGGGCTTCCTTATCCAGTATCAATATGGATTTATTATTAATGGAACGAATGATTCCTTCATTCTCCAACTGACCCAGCTTACGGCTTACGGTTTCTCTCGCTACGCCCAGATAGTTGGCAATCCCTTCCCGGCTAAGCGGCAATTGAATCAAGATTCCTTCCTTGTCCTGAGTACCGTATTTTGCTGCGAATTCAAGTAAGATTCCGCCAATCCGGTTATCCACATTACGAACTCCCATCCCCTGCATCGCATTCTCCAGCCTTGCCATCCTCTCTCCAAGCTCGGCAATGATCTTCACTGCAATATCCGGGTATTGGTACAGAAGCTGTTGGAACTGGCTTTTTGACAGAACGCAGGTCTTCACCGGCTGAAGCGCCTCCACACTGTAGGTCGCAGTCCGATTCGTCAGCAAATTCTGCTCCCCAAAGAAATCCCCTTCGGAAAATACATACAGTATCTGCTCTCTCCCGTCCGTGGTATATTTAAAGGCCTTTGCACTGCCCTCATGTATAATCACAATATTCTCCGACCGTTCACCGTCATGCATCAGAAGCTCTCCCTTTCTGTATTCGCGATGACTGATCAAATCCGATATTTTTTCTACCTCTTCGCTGCTCAGAGAAGAAAAAATCGGTACCTTTTTAACACACAAATCGTTATGACAAAATCCGCAGTGGCAGGAAGCAGTCATATCATGCACCCTCCTAATTTATGATGTAATCATACTAAGGCATCTTCCGGGCCAAAACAATTGACCGGTAAACAGATAGTATGTTTCTAATTTATTGTAATATGTAATTGAAACCATGTCAACCCGAACCGGATACTAATCCCTGGTTTTATATCCTGCTTTTTTATTTCTTCCGTTGTCGGTATCCAATCAGATCATGATAAAGGCTGCTGAACCCCTTCGTAATTTTCCCGGATAATAATAAATAATATCCAGCGCTTCACAAAAAGAGATACCGCCAACAGTAAAGCCTTCCATAATAATTCTTTATAGAAACCTCTGTTAACGGTATCCAAATTTCTCTTATAACGGCATTTCTTCTAACAATGCTATATTGCTCCGGCTACACCTCAAAGTGATTCTGATACCGCTCACTGTAATGATGCGCCTGCTCCAGCATCATATCCTTTACCTTCATAAGGCGTACCTGGGTGCTTCTCTCGTTCTCATCCAGCTTCATTACAATATACTTGATATTTTCCTTCAATTCCGGTATCATAACATGCTCCAGCGCATTGACCCGGCGTCTGGTTTTCTCGATCTCCGCAGCCATCAGCTGGCAGGATTTCTCGATCTCCGCCAGTCTCAGCATATCCGGCAGGATATCCTGCAAGGATTTTACTGCATCATCCAGATCACTTGAGGTAAATGCAAAGCCATAGGGAAAAATATCATTTGCATCCGATGTCTTGGTACGGGTATTGAATTCCGGTATCTCAACACTCATCACATTGCGCTTGCCGGCCTCCAGGGTAACCTCCTGCTTCGGTGCCATCAGTGCTACATTCAGTACCTCATCCGGCATGGAAGACCGGGCCAGCACAAAGTTCTGATTTGCATCCATAATTCCTTTTTCTACTTTCTCACGAAGTGCTCTGTTCTCCCGAACCATGTCGAGAAACTGCCGCATCAGCTCATCCCGCTTATCCTTTAACAGCTTATGGCCACGGGTTGCCGTTGCCAGTTTTTTCTTCAGCTTCGTAAGCTCCATTCGTGTCGGATTTACACGTGCCTTAGCCAAAGTCCAGCACCCCCCTTATACATTACCGTAATACTGATCCAGTAATTCATCCTTAATTCTCTTAAGCTCTGTTCTGGGAAGGATAGATAATAATTTCCAGCCCAGATTCAAGGTATCCTCAATATCGCGGTTGGTTTCATAGCCCTGGGATACATATTCCCGCTCGAAGGAGTCTGCAAACTTTGCATACAGCTTATCGATATCGGTTAAGGCTGCTTCTCCAAGCACAACCATAAGCTCCTTTGCTTCCTTACCTCTTGCATAGGCCGCAAAGATCTGGTTCATGGTATTGGCATGATCCTTTCTGGTCTTGCCTTCTCCGATCCCCTTATCCTTCAGACGTGACAGGGATGGCAATACATCAATCGGAGGCTGAATGCTCTGACGATACAAATCACGGCTTAAGATAATCTGACCCTCGGTGATGTAACCGGTTAAGTCGGGAATCGGATGTGTCTTATCATCCTCCGGCATAGTCAGGATTGGAATCATGGTAATGCTTCCGTTCCTGCCCTTCTTTCTTCCGGCTCTCTCATAGAGAGAAGCCAGGTCGGTATACATATAGCCCGGATAGCCGCGGCGTCCCGGAACCTCTTTACGGGCAGCAGATACCTCACGGAGGGAATCTGCATAATTTGTGATATCGGTAAGGATAACCAGTACGTGCATATCCTTTTCAAAAGCCAGGTATTCCGCTGCAGTTAACGCCATACGGGGAGTGGAAATACGCTCTACCGCAGGGTCATTGGCCAGATTAACAAACATTACGGTTCGGTCGATTGCTCCGGTTTCACGGAAGCTCTCCGTAAAGAAGTTCGCCTCCTCGAAAGTAATACCCATAGCCGCAAATACTACAGCAAAAGGTTCTGTGGTTCCCCGCACCTTTGCCTGACGGGCGATCTGGGCAGCCAATTCGGCATGGGGCAGACCGCTTGCTGAAAAGATCGGAAGCTTCTGACCGCGAACCAGGGTATTCAGGCCGTCAATGGCAGATACACCGGTCTGGATAAACTCCTGAGGATAGTTTCTGGCCGCCGGGTTCATCGGAAGGCCGTTGATGTCCATACGCTTTTCCGGCAGAATTTCCGGACCGTTATCAATGGGACGTCCCAGGCCGTCGAATACACGGCTTAACATATCCTCGCTTACCCCAAGCTCCATGCTCCGTCCGAGAAAACGAACCTTGCTGCTGGCCAGATTAATACCGGCAGAGCTTTCAAACAATTGCACCAGGGCATTGCCGCCGTCAATTTCAAGCACTCTGCAGCGACGCTTTTCACCGCTTGCAAGCTCTATTTCCGCAAGTTCGTCGAAGGCAACATTCTCTACTCCCTGTACCAGCATAAGAGGACCTGCCACCTCTTGAATCGTTCTATATTCCTTTGGCATTAGGCTTCCTCCTTCTTTTTCACTAATTCATTGAGTTCTATCTGCAGCTTTTGAAGAATATCTTCACACTCTGCATCAATTCTTTCCTTGGATACATATTTAAAACGGCCGATATTCTCTCTGACCGAAAGCTTAACCAGACTGTCAATCGCTACCCCTTTTCCAAGTGCATCCAGAGACATATCATAATAATGCAGCACAAGCTCCATCATCAGATATTGCTTATGGAGATCGGTATAGGTATCTACCTCATGGAAAGCATCCTGATGCAGGTAATCCTCACGGATGGATCTGGCAGCCTCCAGCTTTAAGCGGTCCGGCGCAGACAATGCATCCATACCTACGAGCTTAACGATTTCCTCCAGCTCTGCTTCATCATTCAAAAGCTTCATAATTCTGGCTCTTAAATCCACCCATTTCTCACTTACATTGGTATTGAACCACTTACCGAGATTATATAAGGAATAGCTGGTCAGCCAGTTAATTGCCGGGAAATGTCTCCGGTAGGCAAGATTTGCATCCAATCCCCAGAATACCTTAACAATACGCAGGGTTGCCTGGGATACCGGCTCAGAGATATCTCCTCCTGGTGGTGATACCGCACCAATTGCAGACAGTGCCCCCTCTCTTCCCTCTTTTCCGAGAGCGATTACCCGCCCTGCTCTCTCATAGAACTGGGCCAAGCGGCTGGCAAGATAAGCAGGATAG
>JAEZFH010000024.1 GCA_023437885.1 Bacillota bacterium
AATTATAGCCATCCGTAGTCTGAAGGGCATCCTTTTGACCAAAGACGGAATTCCAGTAACCATGCCGCAGGGTTCCGTAATAATCTTACAGGGAAATCAGCAATTCTGCCGAGAATACTTTATCTACCCAAACCGGAACCTCCTCCAGCGCATAATCCGTCAGCTCCCCGGTTTCCGCATTTACTAAAACTGCTCTTCCTATGGTCTGACCGCCGAACAGGCCGATGGTATAATCCTTTACGGGACAAATCCAATAAGGGGTTCCCTGATCATCGATTTCAAAATTAATTTTGTCAAAGACATAGGTGGGATAGTGAAAACGCAGATAACGGTAGATATTTCTCCCGAAATGCTCCGCCTCGGAATACTTAATCCCCTTCGGTAATTTCACCAGCTCCACATTCTGGGTCGCCATATCAATTTTGATATAGGCAGGAATCCCCTTCGACCGGTTCGTGAACCATTTAATAACACTTCCGTATTCCAGAGGAGTAACCCTCACCGGGGTGCCCTGATAATTGATCTGGGTATAATTGGAGCTCACCTCGAACTGGGATACATATTCTGCAATGCTGCCCATTTTTCTTGATCCGAGGAGAATTGCGGAGTCCTTATCCAGAATAGGAATTTCCTTATAGGAGATTTCCTTGATATCGTCCTGGAAATTACGGTCATTGATTGTCAGAAGCTTCTGGTATTTTTTCGCATTTACGATGGGTGAGGATAAAATACTTCCAATGATAAATACCGCCACCAATATACCGGCAGCAATTCCAAGTACTGTGGTCATAAGCTGATACAGCTTCTTTTTCCCCTGATGCCCGCCCTTTTTATCCGCATAGGTCAACAATGCTGATGTAACCGTCATCAGAAGCAATGCTGCCAGAATAAACCACCAAAATCCGGGTGAATGGATATTAATCGCCGGAAGTGCAATATAATAATACAGAAACCCTCCCAGCACCAGTATAAGTACTGATATAACTATTTTAAACGCTTTTTTCATTCCTGGGTCCTCCCTTGAATAAGAGTGTCAATCTTCCGGACTGTTATTTTACAGGCCCGGTATAACTTTATTCTAACAGATTGTGATACGCCGGTCATTATAATTTGATTATAAATGAGCTAATCTTCATCCTTATAATGAAATACTATTCGCATGGTGAGGTACTATTCATAGAATGCCGCCCGATCCCAAGTCGGCTCCGTCTCCAGTATCCTGTCCAGTGCGGTATTCCCCAACCGGTGGCATTCCTGCACCTCCTGCAGCATACTTTGATAGAATGCGACCGCACTGGCCTGCCTCTCCTTCGCAATCTGTGTTCCCCGTACCGTGTAAAATTTATCATACACTTTTTCCAGCTTGAACTTATATTCCTTAAAAAAAGAAGGTTGTGTATCTCTGCTTCCGTCCAACACACACCGGCTCTCATCCACGCTATATAAAGGCTCCGATACCTGCGCTTTATATAATATGGTCCTGGCAATTCCCATGGTTCCTGTTGCATCCAGCTTGTCCGCATCAAACAGTATCTTAGCTTCCAGACTTGCCGGAGGCTTCTCACTCCGGTACCTATGGGAGGATATGCATTGTTTGATATGGGTGGCTTTTTCTTCCCGGAAACCCTCCTGCAGAAGATATTCATAGGCCATCTCACTGCCGATCTCGGCATGGCAAAGGTCTGGATTCTTAAATTGTTCCTCCCTCCCGATGTCATGCAGCAGGCAGGATATGATCAGCACCTCAACATCAACATCTTTCTCATACCTTGCAATATCCAGTGCCAGATACAGCACCCGGTATACATGCTCCTTGTCATGTGCGCTGTCCTTCATGCAGCCCAGCATATAGTTTTCTATTTTATGATATAATTCTGCCTTCATCCTGACCTCCAACTATTTTTCTGCATCTGTCCAAAGCCATTCCCTGCGTCTGCCGGCCAATTCCATTCCGGCCGTCTTCCTATGATGATAATCTCTCCAAAATCAACCGTCCCAAGAAGCAGAAAGCTTTGAAAGAAGGCATTATAAAACGTAGATCAGGATATGCAAAAAGACAGCTTCGGCTCCTTACATAAATTGATATACATTTTTACAATGCCTCCCATACGAATCGATTATTTACTTAAATGCTCCAACCGTTCTGCTACCTGCTTCATCATATCGGTATATTTATCAAGCTTTGCCCGTTCTTCTGCCAGTTTGCTTTCCGGCGCCTTATTTACAAAGCTCGGATTGGCAAGCATACCATTGACACGTTTTAATTCTCCTTCCAGACGCTCCTTTTCCTTCTTCAGGCGTTCAATTTCCTTCTCAATATCAACCAGGTCGGCAAAGGGAATATAGATCAATGCACCCGGAATAACGATGGATACCGCATCCTCTGGAATACCGGTCTTATCACCCTGAACTTGAACCTCATTGGCATAGCCGAGGGTTGCGAAGAAGACCCTGCTTTCACTGAAGATATCACGAATCTTTCCGCTGTCGGAAACCATAATTACCGTAGCCTTTCTGCTGGGGGGAACGTTCATCTCCGTGCGGAGGTTACGGATTCCCTTTACAGCTTCCTTGATTAATTCCACTGCTTCCGTTTCCCTGAGATAGTCAAATTTGTCCTGAGTTACCGGCCAATTTGAAATCATGATGGAATCTGTTTCCTTCTGACCGGACATCTCCTGAAGAGTACAGAAAATCTCCTCGGTCACAAAGGGCATATAGGGATGCAGCAATTTGAGGGAAGTGATCAGTACATGCTTCAAAGTCCAGAGTGCTGCTGCCTTAGTCTCATCAGTCTCGCTGTATAATCTCGGCTTCACCATCTCAACATACCAGTCGCAGAATTCTTCCCAGATAAAATCATTGATTTTCTGAGCTGAAATCCCCAGATCATAATTCTCCAGTCCTTCGGTCGCTTCCGCAACCAGAGTATTCATCTTGGAGAGAATCCACCGGTCCGCAAGGGTTAAGAGGCTCTCATCAATACTTTCTCCGATGCTTGCCTTCTCCAGATTCATCATGATAAAGCGGGATGCGTTCCATACCTTGTTGGCAAAGTTACGGCTTGCTTCCACCTTCTCCCAGTAAAAACGCATATCGTTGCCGGGTGCATTGCCTGTGATCAGGGAGAAACGCAGCGCATCCGCACCATATTTATCAATTACCTCCAGAGGGTCAATTCCGTTACCCAAGGATTTGCTCATTTTGCGTCCTAAGGAATCCCGAACCAGACCGTGGATCAATACCTTACTGAACGGCTTCTCTCCCATATGGGCATAGCCCGAGAATACCATTCGAAGCACCCAGAAGAAGATAATATCATATCCGGTCACCAGCACATCTGTCGGATAGAAGTATTCCAGCTCCTCCGTGTTCTCCGGCCAGCCAAGGGTGGAGAAGGGCCATAATGCAGAACTGAACCAGGTATCCAGAGTATCCTCATCCTGTCTCAGATGGGTTGAACCGCACTTCGGACATCTGGAAGGCTCCTCCTTCGCTACCAACAGCTCGCCGCAGCCATCACAGTAATAAGCCGGTATCCGGTGTCCCCACCAGAGCTGTCTTGAGATGCACCAGTCCCTGATGTTCTCCGCCCAGTTAAAATAAATCTTATCAAAGCGCTCCGGAACAAACTGGATCTCTCCGGACTTCACTGCTTCAATCGCGGGCTTGATCAGTTCCTCCATCTTAACGAACCACTGCTGCTTGATGAGTGGCTCCACGGTTGTTCTGCAGCGATCATGGGTTCCCACATTATGGGAATGATCTTGAACCTTAACCAGAAGACCTAATTCCTTCAGCTCATTTACGATTACCTTACGTGCCTCATAGCGGTCCATACCGGCATACTTGCCGCCATTGGCATTGATGGTGGCATCATCGTTCATCACATTGATTTCCGGCAGATGATGTCTCTTGCCTACCTCGAAATCATTCGGGTCATGAGCCGGAGTAATCTTAACAACGCCGGTGCCAAACTCTTTATCTACGTAGTGGTCCGCAACCACCGGAATCTCACGGTTCATCAGAGGAAGCAAAACCTTCTTCCCGATCAGATGCTGATATCTCTCATCCTCCGGATGAACGGCTACTGCGGTATCACCCAGCATTGTCTCCGGTCTGGTAGTCGCTACCTCAACAAAGCCCTCCTCACCAACCACCGGATATTTGATGTGCCAGAAATGGCCTGCCTGCTCCTCATGCTCAACCTCGGCATCGGAGATGGAGGTCTGGCATACCGGGCACCAATTGATAATTCTGGAACCCTTATATATCTTTCCTTCGTTATAAAGCTTGATAAATACTTCATTAACAGCATCAGAACAACCCTCGTCCATGGTGAAGCGCTCTCTGTCCCAGTCACAGGAGGAGCCTAATTTTTTAAGCTGGGAGATAATTCTGCCGCCGTATTCCTTCTTCCAGTCCCAGGCTCTGTCCAGGAAGGCTTCCCTTCCGATGTCTTCCTTGTTCTCAATACCTTCCTTGCGCATCTGCTCGACAATCTTAACCTCGGTAGCAATGCTGGCATGATCGGTTCCCGGCTGCCAGAGGGCATTGTAGCCCTGCATTCTCTTAAAGCGGATCAGGATATCCTGCATGGTATTATCCAGTGCATGCCCCATGTGAAGCTGTCCTGTAATATTCGGCGGCGGTATCACAATCGTAAAGGGTTTCTTGCTTCTGTCAATCTCCGCATGAAAATATTTCTTCTCTTCCCAATTGTGATAGAGTCTTTCTTCTATGGCTTTGGGGTCATAGGTTTTCGCTAATTCTTTTTCCATTTTAATTTTCCTTTCAGAATGTACTATTTTATCTAATCCTATCCAACAACCGCATTCTATTGCAATAAAAAAGGTTCTTCGCCAAAAACGACGAAGAACCGTGGTACCACCTTTATTCATGACATTGCGGCTTTGCTTCGCATCTCTGCTATCTGCCGGCATTATCAACTCATCCGTCTATAACGGGACTTCCCGACAGCTCTTACACACCCTGCATATGGATCATGCATCCCGTGCATTCAAATCCAACGGCTTCTGAGCTGCTGTTCCGGAGCTACCTTCAATAAGCTTGCCTTGGACCACCTTTCAGCCGGTGAGCGGTCCTCTCTGATAAGCTTCCTTATCTAATCCTCTCCATCGTTACATTTTACAATATAAATTCTATAGTTACAAGCTACCGAAAACTGCCTTTAACTTCTGATAGGCACACTGTCCTTGCGCTGGTGTGTCTCATTTATCGTAACATAATTTTGTATCTATAGTATAAACTATTTATTCTATCATATGCGAGGTACGCAGTAATGTCAAGTATTTTTACATTATTGGACATTGCCGGACGATGCCAAGTATTGTGAGTGAGGGCATCATCTTTCTGCTAAGCTCACAATTATAAATCAAGGTAATTTAGCAAAATTGCTTATTACACACATGAGTTAATGATTTGACGAGCCCACTCTTCCGCTTCTTTCTTTTCATCAAATATAAATTCCTGGCCCCTGTGCGCAGATTGAAAATATTCTTCTTTCCACGAGGACGAGGAGTGGTATGTAATGTTTATACTTCGTAAGTGATCGGGTAATTTCCACTTGCTTCGGGAATATCCAGGTTTTGTTAATCTGGTCAAATCATTGTAACGCAATGTGCCATATCCTTTCAATGTATCGTCCCAGCTCAGAGTCTCTCTTGCTACATAGATGCAATTACTTTTACTCGGCAACCTTCTTTTCAAGGCATGCGGATGGTATTCCAACCAGGATGGAAGTTCAGCCGTCTGGTGCGTGTATATAATTTCTCCAATTTGTAGATATCCATAGATACAGTGAAGATCGTTCCCTTGATACCGAAATTTCCCGTCCAGCAGATCACAATGCTTAAACCATCCGAAAAATAAAAACAGATCATCCTTCTTAATATTTTGCTTTTCCAGAACAGCTTGAGCCGCGTCTGCCTGCCCAAAGCAGCCTTTCCAGCCCTCCATTCTTGGCAAGGCATCATAAACCAAATCCGGGTCCTGGTGACAATTGATACCGGAATGGAAATTCTTCCACTGATAATAATATATCTTTGCAAAAAGCTGTTTCATCACATCATCCATTTTAAGTCCATCGATTGCCTGAATATCACCATAACATAATTCGTCTTTGTCACCCGGAATAGAAAAGGACACATAACTGTTATCGGGTAAAATGATACTTGGATAACCGCCAAAGGAAGAATCAAATCCCTTTCTGCTTAATACCACTCTCATATTGTACACCACACTTTCATAAACAAGCTGATACTAAAAAATGCCAAAATCACTGCAAAAATTATATGATAACAAATACCTCAACATAAAATTATAAACAGATGCTTCTAAAAAAATATATTTAAAATGAGTTCTTACAGATCGCTGACATCTATAAAATCATTTCTATCTCTTTTGATATACTATGAATATGATTTACATTATCCCCCTGATTTTAAGTCAAGAAATTACAATTCATATTCAGCGATTTTGGCATTGTTTATTAGAAAACATAGATGTAGCCATATTACTTCATTTACGCAGCTGGTTGTTTCAAAAACTGCTTTCCTAATTTCCTTGCATCTTCTTCCAATAACAGATTATTAGTAAACTGTTATTTCAATATGAATAGTTTATTATTTAATATGAGTCTATAACAGATGCTGTAATGGAATCCGTCTTCCGTTTAACAGCATGATATGATTATCAAAGAAATTTCATTTATTAGAATTATGGCACCGTCTTTTCATTAACACATGTATTTGTCCAAGCAATAACATTACTGCATTCAGAGTAAAAGCCATCAGAACTGACACAGCAAATTGATACTGTTTCAAACCATAGAAAAGAGTCAATATCGTTGTCAAAAGTACAACGATAACCAATGTTCTCTTTCTAAATACCAGCCTTTCCTCTTCATCTAAGGGCTTATTATAACTTTCCATCGGTGCTAACCATATAATAACCGCGACTGATAAAACCAACAATACTGCAACAAAATACCCAGTGATAATCTGATACTTTATCACTGCCAAAACAACCGATAATGATATAACGGAAAACAGGTAGCATCTTAACGGAGTTTTACAGTGATATCCCCCTGAATAGGATCTCAGAGGGATATAACATGTAATGAGCAAGGCGCTTTGTACAAAGATTCCGAAAACTATCCCCAACAGTATACTGCTGGCAACATTAACTGCTAACAGGAAGCTTTGGTACAAACCATAGGCATAGAGCTGCCTGTCCTCTGTCGAGATTGCATTCTTCTCAATCATAGATGCTACAATTTTTTCAATAACTGATTGTACCACTAAAATTTGCGAAGCTTACGTGCCTTTTCAGGCATCTCAGGCTGATAGGCTATGTACAGACAGGTTGAATTAACATTCAGTTTAACTGCTGACATAGCAATGTTTGCTAATGCATTGTTTATGCTTGCGGTAAGTTTTTTCATGCTGCGCTTTCCTCCTTCCCTTCGTATTGAATAAAATCAATTATCGGTTAAATAATCCAGTCACGATGCACCTAGTAAGGATTAGTATGTTTTGTCCTGTCATCTGGTTTATATGTATCTTGATTATACATCATTTTGAAGGGATTTTTCATTGTATGTAACGAAATGTATCATTTTATGTAATGAAATGTAATATACAAGGAAATAGTCTGTTCAATATGATAAAGGTTTTCTTATGAAAAAACCTCCTGTGATATTAATTTACCGGCAGAGAAATTGTCACCTTAAAGAGCTGGCTGCTGTGACTAATCTTCATGATCCCGTCATACTTATCCACTACGTTCTTCACATTCCTAATCCCCAAACCATGCTCGCCCGGCACGCTCTTCGTGGATTTTAATGCTCCGCCTACTTCGTTAAGAATTCCGGAGAAGGAGTTCTTTATTGTAATAATCATATTGTTTTTACTGTATTTAATATAGATAGAAAAGATCCTATTGGAATCTTTCGGCAACCGGGAAAGGGCATCAATCGCATTATCCATCAGATTCCCTAATACCACTGTGATATCCTGAGGCGAAATTGCTCCTATTTGTGAAATTGCAGTTTTTACTTCCGGTACAATCTCCAAATCAATGATTTGCTGCAGCTTGAAATTGAGAATACTGTCGATAATAAAATGACCTGTTTCCACCCTGCTCTCGGAGATTTCCAACTGCTCCAGAATCCCATTTACATATTCTTCTGCCATCTCCGGTTCCCGGTGGGCACACATATTTTTAAGTATCAACGCGTGGTTTCTCATATCATGGCGGAGAGCTTTTACCGATGAGAGAGACTGCTGCATCAGGGTTAATTGCTTTAAATATGTCTGATTTTGCTGTTCCAGCAGCAAATACTCTGTTCTTACACGGAATGCCCTGTACAAATTATCATAAAGGATAACAATCAGGAAGTTTATCGTTAATATGATGAGTATAATGATTATTCTCTCCATCCTTCCAAAATCATCTGCCGCCATAAATATCACCAAAAGATAAAGCGAGAATATCAAAACGGAAATGATCACGCCCCAATACAAAGCAGGAACCCGGGTATTCTTTTTCAGATTTTTAAAATGGCTTAACGTAATTACTACAAAAAGTGAAACAATTCGCATCACCGGAAAAATGATCTCCGAATTCAAAGCAGCTTGTTTAAATATCGGCATATCAATATTTTCAAATAAAACCGTGACCAGAATTTCAATTGCCACCAAAATCATGTATGTACTGAAACAGGCCAGAAGCCTTTTCCCCAGCCCGGAACGATAATTCAATGATAAAAGAAAGAAAAGCAGAATATTGGTGGACATCATTACAAAAGGAATGCGAAAGAAAATAAATACGATTACATTGATCAGATAGTACATAATGTAAGATGTAAGCTCAATAAGCCGGTTTGCACGCACCTCATTAAAAAACACCCTCATTAACTTATATACAATATATGTTCCAAAGATATTGGATAACATATACCATAATTCGTACATATCAATCATAAAAGCCTTCCTCCTCAAAAAACAGCTGCTTTTCTTTCACTTCCTTCTTCTTTAACCTGCTGAGAGGAATTTTGTCGTTGTTACAGGTAATAATCTCATCTTTCCCTATACTGAGTATGTTGTCATAGTTTACAACAAAGGACCTGTGGGGAGACAGAAACCGATAAGCTTTTATTCGCTCCATAACATTCTCAATCTTATCATAAAAGAAGCAGGTATGCTTCATTGACACAAGCTTGATTTTTCTCCCGAAACTTTCAAAATAAATAATGTCGTGAATCGGAATCTTGAAGAACCCTTCATCATTTTTAAAGGTAAAAAGCTTACTATTGATTTCGGTTATCTTCTTTGCCAAAAGAATATCTTTGACCACCATCTCCTTTGTTACCGGCTTGAGCAAAAAATGAAGCGGCTGCACTTCCAGCAATTCCTGGCAATAATCATTCCGGGATGAAATATATACCAGCTTGGTGATATAATCGTTCTGCCCGGTCCGTATGATTTTTCCAACTTCTACACCATTAATTTTTTCCATCTGTATATCTAAAAAAATGATGTCAAATTTGTTATGACCCATGGATTGCAGCAGCCCTTCTCCGGAATAGAAAATCTCAACGATGATTTGTTCCTGAGCCTGCTTTGAATATTCCAAAATAATTTTTTCCATCTCAGAACAAAATCTGCAATCGTCATCGCAAACAGCCATACGCAGCATAATCTTATTCCTCCTTGTATCATCCCGCCTCATTTTCGGGAATTCTGTTACATTATGTAAATTATATACCAAAATCGGAAATTTAACAATACAGCTCCCCTATCTTTTATTACTTTTATACAAGATGGCTATAAACTTATGTACACTGAAAACCAATGTGCTCCTCCCACACTTCCTTTAATTAATGCATGTATTTTTTCCA
The DNA here is from genome assembly GCA_023437885.1 of Bacillota bacterium. Classification (GTDB taxonomy): domain Bacteria; phylum Bacillota; class Clostridia; order Lachnospirales; family Lachnospiraceae; genus Mobilitalea. Next base: position 9,923 of record JAEZFH010000024.1, read on the forward strand.
AAGATTTTTCGCATAAATTAATACAGTTCCTTTCCTGTCAAAACAGTTTCACTTACCTGCAATTTCTCAATCACAACAAAAAGCCAAGCAAAACACACCCATTAAAAGTGCTTTTCTGCTTGGCTCATATTATCAATCTAGTTGTCTCTTAGTTAAATAAGTATTTTATAATTGCCGTTCTGTAAATTTATAACTCTAATCAAAGTAAATCGGATTCGAAATTAACACCTTCATTTGTCCAAATTCCGGTGTGAGCTTTCTAATTATCTCATAGCGGCAGAACCTGGCATCTTCATATTTCCTCCGAAGCTCCAATTCTTTGACACCCTCCTGGCATATAATTTCCTCCGTTCCGCGATCTGTAATTATGCAATTCAGGTCATTGGTTTTCAAATTCCAAAAGCGCATCGTTATCTCGCTTCCCATGGACGCTGTTTCTCCCAATATCTTTCCATCCGCCTCTGCATACAAATCCGGTCCCTTTGTAAATAAGGAAACATAGCTATTTCCATTTTTTATGGCGTGCACGATATCTTCGTTTGTATTGGATTTCGCATAGACACAAGTACACGGCATACCCATTAGACTCAATACATCATGGCGGTGAAAATCGCTTCCTCCAACAATAGAAATCTTTCTGTTCTTTAACAGCTGTTCCTGCCACCACTCCAAGCATTTTAGATTGGAAGAGGTTGGCAGCCCGCCATTCCAAATCTCTATCGCATCATATTCAAAGTTATCCATACCCCATTTCCAACCGCAATTGGGGCAAAAGGGATGATTAAGGACCAGAAGCGCACCGTTCCTTTTCGCTTCCATTAATTTTTCCTGTGCTTCCGATAAGGAATTTACACAAAATGCACTTTCAAACGGCTTCTTTATACCAAGAAGCCCCGCATGACCTTTGTAATGGGTCCACTCCGTTCCGGGAATTACAGTGATGCCTTCCACCTCAACACTTTGAAAGTTGTGCGCGTAATTGTTATGGTCTGTCACAAAAATAAAGTCAAGTCCCAGCTGTTTTCCCAGCTGAGCAACTCCCGCTACAGACAAGGTCCCATCCGAGCCAAGAGTGTGCATATGGGTGTCCCCTTTTAGCAGTCTGAGTTCTTTCCTGGTAAATGTGATATGATAGGTCACCATACAGCCACTATCCTGCACCTTATATGCGCCGATAATTATACTCCAGGTTCCTGCATCGGTATTCACCGCTGCAAAGCCCTGAGAGCTCTTAGCTGAGGAGATAAATATATTACTGCGATCTGATCCGGAAGATCCGATATAGCTCCCACCTGCACCATTTAACCCCAGGTCAATGATATTGATTTCCCTGCAAATTGTGCTATTGTCTTCCTTGGTTTCATTTAAAAATCTCGTGTATTCATATGCAATTTCTACCTTCTCTACATCCTCCGGCACTTCAAAGGGCAGAAGGAAATAGGAACCTTCTTCTTCTTTTTTTATGAATCGCTCTATTCTTATTTCTATTTTATTCATGATACTTTCTTGTCCTCCCAGAGTTTTCTTATTCCTTCGATGCTCCCAAATTCATTCCCGCCAGCAGGTATCGCTGAGCAAAAACATAAATCAACAGCAGTGGTATCGTAGATATTATTATCGTCGCCATAACCGCATTCTCCGGTGCAAAAGCGGTCCCCGAAGTTGAATTGTCCTGCAGGATCATCGCCTTTAGCATAAGCGGCAAGGTATACTTTTTCTGGTCTGTGATCAAGGTCGCCGGCAGCATAATGCTATTCCATTTTGCAACATATTCCATAAAGAATACGGTCGCTAACCCCGGTTTTGATATTGGCAGATATATTCCTGCGAAAATACGAAGCTCCGAGGCCCCGTCGATTCTCCCTGATTCTGCAAGAGAGTATGGTACGGAGGTAAAATAATTTCTCATTAACAATATACTAAACCCGGAAATCAAACCATTCACAATAAGTCCTGTATAACTATTTAACAGGTTCAGCTGCTTATTCATCTGGTAGATCGAGATTAATGTCAGATCACCCGGTATCATCATTGTCAACATGATAAAAGAAGTAATAAATTTCTTAAACGGCAGATCCTTCTGAATTAAAACATAACCCGCAAAAGCGGATAAAACTACCTGTGACACAACTCCTACCGAGGTAACAAAAAAGGAGTTGAAAAATGGCCGAAGCAGCTTCGTTACCTTATAAACATATTCATATCCTTCCAAGCTAAAACCATCCCACCACAGCTTAACTCCACTCTGTGTTGAGCTAAGCGCTGTGGATGTGGATACCACAAATGCATTCCACATAGGAATTGCCATAATAATAAAAATGATTAACAATAGGATGCCGGCTACCGCCTTTTGAGGGGTTGACAGCTCATTTTTTAATGCTCTTCTATTTTTCCGCATAATAACCTCCATGCTGTCGCCTGACAGCTCAAAATCTGAGCAAAAAACACGCTCCGTGCTTATTGCCGGCTGAAAATGCTCTTCTTTTCAGCCCATCCCCTCCTATTCACTGTAGGTATCATCATATCGGGTTAATCTACGTACCGTAAACGATATAATCATAGTCGCTAATAATACAAGTGTTGCTGCCGATGTTGCCAGCCCTATTTTAAATTGAATAATACCATCGTTAAAAATCAGGTATAGCAAGTTTCGCACTTCGTCAAGAATGGATGAGTTCGCCATCATAAATATTTGATCAAAATTACGAAGCACACCCATGGCCGCTAAAACAGCTACCACCTTCATCGTTGGGACGATATTAGGTAATGTTATTTTCATCATTTGCTTTAATCTGGAAGCTCCATCAATCGATGCTGCTTCGTAGATATTAGGATCAATCGATACAATCGCTGCCAAAAACAGCGCCGCATAGTATCCCGCACCCTTCCAGGCTCCGGTAAAAATCATAATTCCCTTTGCAAATGCAGGTTCCGCCATAAATACAATCGGCCGGAACGCATCTCCCTGAAGCATTTTTAAAATTCCGTTAACCAGCCCGGTAGGTGATAAAATGGTAATCCACAAGCCGCCGACCACTGCCCAGGACAACAGGTTAGGAATGTAAGTCACCGTCTGAATTAGTGATTTAGAAACCTTACTTTTGATTTCATTTAGTAATAACGCTATTAAAAGCCCCCAGACAAACTGCAGAAGAAAAGTACCAATTCCAACCGCAAGACTATTCCCGAGCGCATTCATGTAAAGCGGATTTTTGGCAATATTAATGTAATTCTCAAGTCCTACGAATTGTGAACCACCTAGGATTTTTACCTGTCGAAAGCTGTTAAAAATACCAAGGGCAAGAGGATAATATGAGAAAATCAAAAAATACGCAACGATTGGTAACAGCATAAGATAAATAAAGCGGTATCTTGCAACCCTTTTTAAATACTTGGAAGCCTTCACAAGCTTTTTCCTCCTTTATACGACATCCTTTTTATGTCTAATCCGATCATATAGTCCCTTATTGCAAGTCCCTCTATTCTATTTAAAAGGGAGCATTATCCCAGGATTCCAGCTTTATATTTTCTTGACTGATGACCTTTTGCAGCTCATCATCCAACAGGAAACGGTATTCCCATATACGCTTCTGCCACTCTGGTGTGATTAACCTATAAGTACTATTCTCCTCGGAAGGATGCATAAATAATTCCGTAACACCTTCATCAACATTTCGAACGGCATTCAAATAGAAGTTTTTCAACTGTTCATAAGACGAAATATCCCGTATGGAGAATGGATTGGTTACGATATCCATCGGTAAGGATACACCTAATTCGTTTGCATAACTCACTGCCTTTGTATGTACCTGATCAATTTCCTCCGGAATATTGCCTTGAAATATGGCCTTCAGGTACTTCTTAGATTTCGGAAACCGAAACGGCAATCGCTTCCTGAGACAGATCTCAAATGCCTCTTTCAGGAATGACCTGCCGTTAAGACCATAAAGTGTCCCGCAATGACTATCCATATGGGTAGGTTGATACCCCATATCC
>JAEZFH010000073.1 GCA_023437885.1 Bacillota bacterium
GAAGATGGTTCATGTGTTGAGTGCTTCTTTGGAAGCCTCCGGACCGGTTACGGGAGATCCATAACTGATAATGCGTCTTAAGGATATCCTCCAGATCTTCAAACAAAAGCTTCATTTCTTTACGGAAGACGGGCTTATCTTCCCGAAGCTCCCGCATGGTGTGGTAGAGGTGAATACCATGCCGAATCATCCGAAGCCCGTTCTTCATCTCCTCCTTAATCAGAGAGCCGTCCTGGCAGCCAAAGGAGGCGGCATTGATTCTGGTTTCCACCTGTTCCAGGTATTCCTCCATTGCCGCATAGTCGATATTAATCTCCGGCTTTTGAGGAGGGATCTGGTTGGTGCGGGCGATATTGGCGGAGAGAGTAAGCAGCCGTTCCATCTTCTCGTCAAACTCCTGGATAGAGTGGAATACATATTTACTGGACATTACGGCAAAGGCCAGGGTGGTATTATAGAGAGGAGCCTTCTCCAGCGGATAGTAGTTGCCCAGTTCCCAGGCAGCCTGATATGCACTTTCGTCCGAACTGCGATAGATAAAACGGTCACAGTACCACTGAATCACGGAGAGATCCTGTTCGGGGCCGCTCCAGGAGCAGAAGGCAGTGTAGGCAAAGCCGGGATAGCTGGAACTGATATATTGCCAATGTCCCAGATCGCCCCAGTCGGTGGTGATGATTCCTTTGCCTCCATAGCGGATCGCGCAGGAGGCAGCATCAGATATGTTTTTTGCCATGTTATTACACCGGCCGGTATGGGACCCCCAGGAGCTCGTGCCGGGACAGAGACAATAATTCAAGCCCGTTGCCTGCATCAGCCTGGCATGAGTTTCAAAACGGGCATCTCCTTCATAGATCCAGTCCAGCAGGGTTACATCCTTAGGAAATTGTGAGACGCATTCCGGATGGTGCAGCACCTCATCCCCCCACATCAGCATCTTCTTGCCCTTGGACTTGCAATAATTGTTGAGCTTCTCCATGTATTGCAGATACAGGGAAAGGCGTCCGCCATGCTCAGCAGCGTCCTTATTCTTTCCGAGTCCCAGCTCAAAGGGTTCATCCATATTTACATTGACATAACCGGATAAAGAGCTGTCCAGCAGACGGTCCAGTAAGGTGCAGGCCAGCTTTAAGCTGCCTTCATCCTGCACATCCAGAGTCATAGGGGGACGCCAGAACAGATTCTCGAACAGGTATCCCTCCTCGCATTCCACCAGATGGCGGAACTGGGGCTTATCCAGCCATTTCTCCATATGTCCCAGAACATTTTGATTCGGAACAAGGTCGATAAAACGTGCTTTGGCATACAGGGAAAGCTCCCTGAATTCCGTCGGGGTAAGAGGGGTCTCATTGGAGAACAGATACCGGAAATCCTCATAGTCAAAGCAAAAGCCTTCCATATAGAGCTGCAGATGGTTAATCCGCATAGAGGCAAACCGGTCAATGAGGGAGAATAGCGTGTTCATGGAAGGGATCTTATCCCTGCCGATATCAAGCATAATTCCCCGGACCGTAAGAAGAGGCTCGTCAGTGATTTCCCCATGGGGAAGGACGGTTCCTCCCTGCTCTGCCAACTGGGAAAGAGCCTGAATTGCATAGAACAGTCCGGCTCCCGAATTGCAGGCAATACGGATACCCAGGGGATCGACGGACAGGTGAAAGCCCTCCGGATGGCAATCGGTATATTCTGCTGTGATATTCACGGCACCGGCTTGCGGCTGGGCAGAGAACAGGGTGGTGAGAGCTGCCGCCGGGTCGAAGCCGGCTTCGGAGCAGGAAGCCTCCAGCAACGGATGGATCGTGACTGCCGCCGAATGACCAAGGGACAAGCCGCCGCCGGGAAAGAAGCATTGCTTAGGGGTGGGGTACAGGCGATACATTTAAGATACTCCTTTACATCATTATTTTATGTTAAGCATTGTCTGAATTCGTACCGTTCTGATTGCGGCTGCATTCCAGATAATTATAGAAGGTAAACTTACTGATTCCCAATAACTCGCAGATTTGTTCGCCGGATTTTGTAATCAGAAAGGCTCCCTTATCATCCAGGAAGCGTATAAATTCAATCTTTTCACTCTTATTCATCTCGCTGGCCGGCTTGCCTATCATATCCTGGCCGGTCTGAATCAGGTGGGCCAGAAGGTTATTGACATCGGTAGCAAAATATTCCTCATTGGATATGGTGTCAAACTGGTTGAATTGACGAAGGAAGCCTTCGAATTGAAGTGTTTCGGTTATATTAAGGTTAATACAGATGGAACCGATGACCTCTCCGTCATCATTTTTTAAATAGATAGAAGAAGAACGAAGAATTTTACCGTCCTGTGTGGTAGTAACATAGTTAAACCGGTCACCGTCAACTACGGTTCCGCGCAATACCTCAAGGCCAAGATTGCTTCCGCAGCCGCCGATCGTCCGGTTGGTAACACTGCCGTTGCGGATATCAACAATCGTATGATTATAGTCCTTGGTCAGGTCATGGAGAACAACCTCGCATTTGCTTCCGAACTGTTTTTCAATCAGGGTCAGTGTTTGCTGCAGTAATGGCATTGCATCCTCAATTGATTTCATATCATCCACCTCATATTATCATTAAATTTATTCGTGTTTCATCCTTAAAGTATAATAACCTTTTGGTTATTGCATCCTAACACAATATACCGGATTATTATACACCGAATGCCTGGAATAGTGAAGTGGATCAAACTATTTTCGGAATCCTTTTTACACTATCCTCAATTCTGCTGTCATTATATCATATATAATATGGTTAAACAATACAAAACAGAAAAAAAGTAATATTGGACATTGGTAATATAAAAAAATATAAGGATTTTCAAGATGTAAATATTAGCAAAAAACCATATGATATAATTTGGAAACTAACATAAAGTTTGAAAGTAATAGTAAAAATCCGGTAGAATTGAGGTGAAAATAACAAAAAGTGAGGCCAAAAAGAAGAAAAACTATAAAAAAATAATAAAAAATACTTGAAAGCTAACAATAAGTATGATATTCTGAACTTGGAAGTTGAACCAGTAATAAGCATAAAAAAAATTTGACAATGATAACTTTTGTTAATGAAATCTTTTATGCAATTAAAAGGAGGAGCAAAAATGAAAAAGAAAATGTTATCCCTGCTCATGGCGCTTGTAATGGTTACGGCCTTATTTGCAGCCTGTGGACAAAAAGAAGGTTCCAAAACCGGTACGACAGACAATACAACCGGAACTGAAAACAATCAGACTAAGCCTGAGGATAATACAGCTGGTAACACTACGGAAAAGCAGAAGGTTGTATTCTGGTACAACCATACCGGCGACGAGGCTGCCCGCTTCGAAGAGTTAATTAAGTCTTATAATGAGAGCCAGGATAAGTATGTAGTAGAAGGCTTAAGCGTAACTGATAAGCAGAAGGTGGTGGTATCCATCTCCGGTAACGAATCACCTGATGTAATCGAGGGTTCCAATCAGGATGTAATCTCTTATGCGATGAACGGACTGGTTGAGTCCATCTCCGATATGGCAGATGCAGAGGGCTATTCCCTGTCCGATATACATTCCCGCCTGGCACTGGAAGCTAACACGGTAGATGGCAAGATGTACGGTATGCCCTACGCATCCATGATCATCCAGATGTTCTATAATAAGGATATCCTTCAGGAGATCGGATACACCGAGCCTCCCAAGACGATGGAAGAGCTGTATGAGATGGCAGTTAAGGCTACTCAGGTGGATGAAAGCGGCACCATCACAAGACTTGGTTATCCTCTGTTCCCGCTGGCAAGTGCAAGACAGGAATTAATCTATGCTTTCGGCGGAAGATGGTGGTCTGAAGACGGTCTGACCTTAACCCCCGATAATCCGGCAATTCTTGACGGCTTGAACATGAATGTGGAGTTCAGAAGCCTTTATGGTATTGAGAAGGTTCAGGAATTTGTTGCAACTGCCAATACTAACCGTTATACTGAAAATGATATGTTCTTTGCCGGAAAGCAGTTATTCCGTTTTGATGGAACCTGGCTGGCAGCAATGATTAAAAACTTTAATTCCGACGTTAACTATGGTGTGGCTTTAATTCCCGGAACTCAGGCAAATCCTGAACTGGCAGGAACAAGCCGTTTTGAGACCAACTCTCTGTGCATCCCGGTGGTTGCTGCCCAGAAGGAAGGCGCATGGGATTTTGTAAAATATGCAAGCAATTCTCAGGCAACCAAGGACCTGCTGATAGGAATGGCTAATCTTCCCTCACAGACTGCTTTATATGAGGATGCTGATATCCTTGCACAGCCTAACTTTGACATATTTATCGATGCTCTGAAGAAGGAGAACGGTATTATGTACGCAAAGGTAGAGGATCTGTCCAATTATACCGCAATGATCAACGAGTATCTGGATTATGTGTATAATGGTATGAAGACACCGGAAGTGGCAATGAAAGAATTAGCAGAGCAGGCAAAGCTTTTAAAATAACAGGCAGTATATAATTAATATCCCTGTCAATCGGAATATCACATATGAGCCTTGTAAGATTCATATGTGATATTCCTTTATGGATAGAAAGGAGCAATCCCATGAAAAAAAGAAACTCAAGAAAAATGACCAAATCCGAATGGCGGGACAATTTCAACGGATTTTTGTTTGCCCTCCCGTGGATTATCGGTTTTATTTGCTTCAGCCTGGTTCCGCTGATTACATCGTTTTATTACAGCTTTACAAATTTTAATCCGGTTAAAGCACCCGAATGGGTGGGAATGGATAATTTCAAATATCTTTTGAAAGACCCTCTGGTATTGAAGAGTTTAAAGAATACCTTCTTTATGGCATTTGTATCTACACCGATTAATCTTTTTATTGCGACTTTACTTGCATCCTTATTAAATAGCAAGTTTAAAGGAAGGGGAATAGCAAGAACAATATTCTTCCTGCCTTCCATTATTCCTATGATTGCGGCAACAATGGTATGGATCTGGATGTTTGACCCTACTTATGGATATATCAATCGTGTATTATCTTTGGTGGGAGTGGGAGGACCGGCCTGGCTGGTGAATCCTGCTTATACAAAATGGGCTTTGGTAATGATGGGAACCTGGTGCACCGGTACCACCATGCTGATCTGTCTGGCTGCACTTCAGGATGTTCCAAAGAGCTATTATGAGGCGGCTGAGATTGACGGTGCCAATGTGTTTGCCCGGTTTTTCAAGATTACCCTTCCGGGTGTGGCACCGGTTCTGGTATATCAGGGAATATTGAATATCATTAATTCCTTCCAGTACTTCACTCAGGTCCATGTAATCATCAATGCCAGTGCGGGAGGCGGCTCCAGCAATGTCAGCGGCGGGCCGGCCAATTCCATACTGATGTATCCGCTCTATCTGTTTAACACCGCATTTTCCTATTTGAAGATGGGAAGGGCATCGGCAATGGCATGGCTGCTGTTCTTAATTGTATCCATCCTGACCTTTATTATGATTAAGGTCACGAAAAAAGTGGCAAATAACGGAGTAGGAGGCGAATAATGATGAAAAAATCGAGTGCATATTATAAAAAGCGTCTCATGCCAATCCCGAGATATGTGATGGTAGTGATTTTGTGTGTTATTTTTATCTCACCCTTTCTGATTATGACAACGACTGCACTGAAGACGAATTCGGATGCATTTCGGCTTCCGGTGAAGCTGCTTCCGAGCAAGCTGATCTGGAGCAACTTTCCCGAAGCATTTGTAAAGATACCCTACTTACGGTATATGATGAATACCATCTTCATCACAGCTCTGTCCATTCTGGGACAATTGATCGCCACACCATTGGTGGCTTATTCCCTGGCTAAAATCAAATGGAAGGGAACAACGCTCATTTCCAGTCTGATTATGGGAACTATGATGATACCTTATACGGTAACGATGATACCTTTATACAAAATATGGTCCGCCCTGGGAATGACCAATACTTATG
>JAEZFH010000202.1 GCA_023437885.1 Bacillota bacterium
TATAATTCATCTGTGAATACCTCCGTAAAATTTGGTTTATTAACTGGCCTGTTAACAACCTTATTTTACTTCGAGGTATTCTTTTTTTCAAACCGATAATTTATTACTTAACAGGAATGCTCCTAAATTAATATTTATTGAATTTTTTCAGCCCTTCTCAAGAATCTATAGCATTCACTCCGGACTTAGTGGCATCATAATTATTTTCTATTGCAACCAGAACATGTACTAAACTTCTAGCCTAATTCCTATTATACGGTACAAGCCTATAATTTTATACTGCTTTGTTTATATTGAGTAGAAATGGTAAGATGTTTATTTAATATAAAAATAGAGCTGCTGCAAAATAAGTGAAGCGATACCCCGATCAAGGAAATTGCGCTTATAGTGGGATATATAGTGCAAGGCATTTTTCCTCAATATTTAAAAAAATAACCGGTTATTATCCTACAGAATATCGAAAGACCTGTATCAGTTCCGATTCTGTAAAATAAGCCGGCTATCTAACGATGCTGTTATTCTTTTCCGTATTCATAAAATTCAGCTGCATCCTTATTCCTGTATTTAAGTATTGAAGCTCACGAAGCCGCCTCCAAGCTTCGTTGTCTGCAGCCATAAGCCCAGGTCAATCCTTTTCCGGATACCACAGTCAAGGATCTCCGCAATAACCGTCTCCTCCTTATCATAGGTAAGGGAAACGACCGTAACCCAATGCCAGGAATCAAGATTGACCAACCTTCCTCTTTCAAGATTAAGAAATGCCACCGGACAATCCTTCTCCAGGGATTGCGCTATAAACTCAATCACCCTTCCATTACCAGGTCTCTCTGATCTGGTCTTAGGTACATCCAGCGTCTCCATCGTGAGGTTTAAATTTTTTTCCCTGAGATAACGGTCAGCACCCTTTCTCAGCATAGCTGTCGAAGACACTCCTCCAAGGGACGGAGTGACATAATTCCACATCTCCTTCATAAGAGTAAGGCATTCCTCTTTGGTTAATTTTTTTCTTAGCGCCGGTTCCAGGCCGATACAATTGATATAATAAATAATATTTGTAACAGTGGAGGGACCGCAGCCCGACATCCTTTGCCAATGCCTTCCATACCATTCCTGGTTGCTTCCGTAATATTCTATATTATCCGAGCGATCCAGAAGCTTATATAAATCTATATTGCTGATTGAAATTGTTGTCATAATTTTTACCAATTAATACATTCCCGATTGCGTTCTATAGATTATTATATGAGATAATCTAACCTTATGTTTCATAAAGTAATAAAAAGTCCTATCAACCGCCTGTAGAAAGTGATCTTATCCTTGTCGCAAGCTGTCAACCGCCTGCTCTGGTCCTGATTTTTATACTTCCTATGATATTACAGCTCGTCAAGAATCTGTCTGCGCTTTTGCTGATATTCCTCATAGGTGATGAGGCCTCTGTCATATAATCCCTGGGCTTCCTTTAACCTGTCCTCCGTTGTCTTACTGCTTTCAGTGGATGGATAGTTGCTCCCATCCTCCTCGTCGATGGTAATCTCATGTGAAGCAAATCCCTTGTCTGAAAATGCATTATACCCATTGGAAATTGTTATGGCAATTGCAATTAAGGTCCACAGAATACCAAATCCTCCAACGTTAGGGATCACAATAAACAGCCCGATAAAGCAGAATATAATACCGGTAATGAAACCTGTCATCGATTGCCCTTTGCCCGGTTTCACCCTAATTCTTCTATTCATTCCAGCTCTCTCCATTCCAAAGAATAATACAAATGCTCCATACCCCTTTTATCTGCGGCGAAACAGTGCCATTACCAATAAGACAAGGATAATCGGAAGTCCAAACGCAAACAGGAAGCCCAGGACAAATCTTCCGATGATACCAATCAGAAACAACAAAGCAATCCCACTAAAAATTGCAACCAATTTATGCTGCCATTTCATATTTATAAAAGAGAAATTTTTCTTCATATTCTCCGGATTTTCTTGAAAGCCATCATCATCTGCCTGATAATGATAGTAATTGTCCTGTGTCCAGCCGCTCGGACTCTTCCCTCTTGCAATTTTATCCGTTTCAATGATAGTCTTAGCAATTAGTCTGGGGTCTCCAAGCTCTGCAGTGGCTTCCTCCTCGGTTTTGGCCTGTGAGCTAATATAGCTGTCATAATAGCTGATATTCTGCTCCAGGACTGCGGGAGCCACTTCACCGCCCAGGGATTGACGCAATATATTTAGAAATTCAGATTTATTCATGCTGATGCCAGCCTCCTTTGCTTCATTCTATCACAAGCCCTATTTAACGTAAATAAATCTAACCTTAAAATTTCATTAATTTTCAATAGGTAGATTGAGCATTCGTAAATTAAGCTTGCCCTGCAAAATAGGCGCGTATTTTATCTTCATAAGATTCCGCCAGTGATATAGTACACTCCTTGAGCTCCATTCCGCTTTGACCAAAATAAAGCTTCAAATAAAAATTATTATTATATACCGGCCCTATTTTAAAATCAAATGTTCTCCACTGTGTATCTTCTCCGGTCAAAGTGATGGTTTTTTCCAGCTTTTTATCATAGAATACGGAAAGCGGCAGCTGTGCTACGCCAGTCCGGGTATTCGCTCTGCAGGTAATCTTTATCTCATAGATTCCCCTCTCTTTGATGAATACCTGGAATTGATTACTGCTTCCTTTCCTTGTCTCGATTTTATCTACATCTATATCTGAAGAATGTTCCACCTTAACCTGCTGCATACGAAAGACCGCCTCATCCTCCGGTGTTATGCACTCCTGCAATTTTTCTTCCAGCTCTGTTTTAACGCCGAGGACCCTGGCAAATGCCGGCAGCTTCATCAAAGCACGGCAAATATTCATTGCACTTCTCTGAAATTCCGCCCGGGTCACTTTGCCGTTTCGCAAGCCCTCTGCAGAATTATCACCGCTGGTATTTTCTTTTGAATCAGCCGTCACCATGATCAAGTCATTTTGGCTGCGGATCATGGCAGAGGTATTGGTAATGATTGCATTCTCCCCTTCATCATTTCCCTTGGCCCACCAGTCGGTCATTACAATACCGTCAAATTTCCACTCATTTCTTAGAATTGTAGTAAGCAAATCATAATTACTTGCAGTCCACAGCCCATTGATGGGTCCATAGGAAGACATGATGGAATATGCACCGCCTTCCTTCACGGCAATTTCAAATCCCTTAAGATAAACTTCCCTTAAGGCTCGCTCCGACACTACCGCCTCTGTCTCCGTACGTTTATACTCCTGATTGTTGCAGGCAAAATGCTTGATTGTACCCGTAACTCCGTACTTATGCATTCCTCTCAGCTGTGCTGCAGCTATTTTGCCCGTGAGGAGGGGATCCTCTGAAAAATATTCGAAGTTTCTTCCGTTCAACGGATTCCTGTGTAAATTCATACCAGGTCCGAGCAAGGTGTCCACCCGGTTCTTCCTAAGCTCGAGACCTTCATATTCAAACAGCTCCTGTATCAGTGCCTCATTAAAGGTACTTGCCAGGCATGTCCCATTGGGTAGGGAAAAAGCAACCGTTCCGCAGTCCATACGAATTCCGCTGGGACCGTCCGCACAACAGCCGGCTGGGATACCAAAATTCATCAGACCCTGCGTAACACCTCCAAAGGCTCCTGCCGTTCCCGGTGTCACCTTGGGAGAGCACATTCCCTCTCCCCGGGCAATGCAGCACAAATCCTCATCAGAGAGCTGTGCTATAAAGCCCTCCATGGAAACCTTACCGTCTGCGACATCTCCAAGCTTCCATCCCTGATCCCCGGTATAAGCAATTTCTCCCGGCATTTTCTCAACTCTTCGCTCCTTTGGATCTACGGTTCGTTTGGGTACCTCTTCATACGTTAAGCTATAGGTTTGATCCTGGCAAAGAGCCGGTTTCATTCGTTTATATGATACAACCGGAGCCATCGCCTCCTGCAAAGCTTCAACCACTTCCATTTCCATAATTTGAATGCTTCCTGCATATCTGCTGCTTCTTACATCGTCACCAAGATAAAAATCATAACTTCCAGCCTCCAGGACGTAACTCGACTTGTGTCCTGTGACACCACTGTCATCATAGGAAGACAAGGAGTATTTGGAGCAGAGAAGCGAAAGCGTCTCACTGTCCCCGGGCATGAGGTTCCCGGTTTTTTGAAAACTGCAAAGGCCTTTTAAAGGTTTCCCCAGCTTACCCTGAGGAGCCTTGACATAAAGCTGTGCCACTTCCTTCCCCGGATAAACTCCCGTATTGGTTACTCTTACCTGAAATTCAACTTGGTCCCTTCCCTCCCGCATCTCAATCAGATCCTTGGAAAAAGTAGTATAGGACAAGCCGAAGCCAAAAGGGTACATCACCTTCTCCCTGGCAAATGTCTCAAAATAGCGGTATCCGACATAAATGTCCTCAATATAGTGATTGCATTTCTCATCGCCATAACAGTTGGCGGAGGGATAATCCTCAATTTGATAGGCTATTGTATCCGTTAATTTACCGGAAGGCGTAACGGTTCCCTTAAGAACATCCAATACCCCATTGCCACCTTCCTGACCGCCTTGCCATACATACAGTACCGCTGCAGGGCAATATTCCTCCACCCATTTCATATCGATAATGCTGCCCACATTTAACAATACGATCGACCGTTCAAAATTCCCGCAAACCTGTTTTAACAGCATTCTCTCTTCTCCGGTCAGATAATAGCTGCCTTCCTCTGCCTTATTATCCTTATCCTCTCCCGCAGTGCGTCCGATAATAATGATTGCAGCCTCGGCTTCCTGCTTAGCCTGCTGGATCAGTTCCTCCGATACTAACATTTCCTTCTGGAACCAAGGCTCAGAAGCCCAGCCGCTTCCTTCATCAAAGGGATTCTCCTTCAGCCATTCCTCATACTGCTTCTTCACTGTTTGGTTTACAGAAATCGAAGCATCCCTCTCCAGCGCTTCCAGAATGCCCGTCACATAACTGGTATTTACCAACCCACCCGAGCCCGTACCGCTCTTATAGTAATTAAACTGTGTTCTTCCGAATACTGCAATTTTAGAATTTTCGGAAAGCGGCAGAACCTTTCCTTCATTCTTCAGGAGGATTATCCCTTCCGCCACCGCTTCTCTCGCTTTTTTTGCATATTGATCCACATTAAATATTTTATTGTTCACAATTTACCTCCATTTGTATCATTGAATGGTCCGCCAGCTTCAAATACTGCCACTGCCTGTATGCTGCGTTCATACTCTAACACATATTCTTTAGATAGACCTCTTTCTCTTGATTGTACCAGATTGCAAGAATTCCTGTACCCATTACCTCGTCATCCTATACGAATTCAAGCGTATACCACGTGGTATTGGCAATTTAATACCGGGATGCATGCCTACAGTGTTCCGTCCCGGTATAAGGTATGTCGGCATTATAACATAATTAATCGTTAATAGATATTAGTTTTATGACATGAATCTCATCATTATACGTTTTTTGATAATAAACCTTGAATTTTAATGCTTAATCCATTGAATCAACAAAAAATACACTATATACTTTTAACGTACATAGTGTATTTGTCTTGTGTGCTAGAGGATTCGAACCCCCGACCTTCTGGTCCGTAGCCAGACGCTCTATCCAGCTGAGCTAAGCACACACATTATTGCTATGAAAATGAAAACAGCATTATTCTATAGGAATTATAGAATAATGCCGGCGACCGGAATCGAACCGGTACGGGAGATTAGTCCCGCAGGATTTTAAGTCCTGTGCGTCTGCCAGTTCCGCCACGCCGGCACAAATGGGACCTATAGGGCTCGAACCTAT
>JAEZFH010000218.1 GCA_023437885.1 Bacillota bacterium
ATACAACCGATATCCGGTTGATATAGTTCATTGCTTAAAGGGGGCGAAAGAATGTTATATGAACTGAATAATGACATCCTTGCCGGCAAGATTAAAGCGAATCCCGAGCTTGAGGATATCATCCAATCCATTACCGCAGCCAACAAGAATACTACCTCTATGCTTGTTCACGAGCTTCGTAATCCTCTGACCCTGTTAAAGGGTACTGTTCAATATATCCAGACGAAGCATCCTGAGGTTGCGGAGTATAAATACTGGGATCAGGTTCAGGATCTGATTGATGATATGGAACGCCTCATGCAGGATGCATCCATGCTGAACAATACCACTTTGCTGAACAAGGAAGAGGTTAATCTGATCACCCTGATGAATCAGATTATCAGCAGCTTTATGCCGCAGGCAATCAGTCAGGAGATTGACCTGGAGCTGAGTGTTGCACCGGGCAGCGAGGATTACTTCAGAAGCTATCATTGCGATGGCAATAAACTGAAGCAGGTCTTTATCAACATGATCAAGAATGCCTTTGAGGCTACCAAGCCTGGCGATTTTATACATATCGAATTCACTCATCTTCCGGGAGAAGCAGGCAGACCGGCAAAGCTGTCCATATGCCTGAACAACAACGGCCAGCCAATTCCGCAGGATGCCCTTGAGAAAATATTTCAGCCCTATGTATCCTACAAGAAGGGCGGTACCGGCGTAGGACTGGCGCTGGTAAAAAAGGTAATCGATCTGCATTACGGTACCGTATCCGTCACTTCTGAGGAAACCCTTACCGCCTTCACGATTCTGCTGCCCTTGTAACTACTCTTGCAATATCATGAACAAAAAATCCTGTTTTTTGATATCCGGCTCTAATCGGAAACAGATTGGAGACCGCAAGCAGGCTTGCTGTGTAAGTTACTTCAAGGATGCTGACTTTTCAGCATCCTTTTTGCAATATCCGGAGGAGCTGCCGATTCGGGGATACCCCTTACAGAATATTGAATTGGAATACCTGATCAAAGGTCCTGAGTGTCTTAAAATTCCCCTTCGCTGTCAATTCCCCGGACATAAAGGCACCCTGGAAGGTAATTCTGCCAAGAACCAGCTTATTCATGACTGCATGGCTTGTTTTGGCGACAACATCAGCATCTGCTTTTTCTCCATAATAGCATTTCATATGCTTATTATTAACCTCTACTACGAGATTCTTCCTGGTATCGGAGATCTGTATGGAATAAGAAGCCGAAAAATCATCGATCGGATGAAAATTATCCTTTAGATTTTTAAGAAACTCCTGGTTCCCCTCGCCGTCCCCGCTGTTATCCAGCATATCCTTGAATAACTGGGTCAGCTCCTCGATATCCTCCTTCTGCTTCCTCACATAGGTATCATCGGATACATAGACCGATAGCTGCTCACTCTCCTGCGGAGTGAGGGTAATGGAGCTTCTGCGGAGAACATTCTGGGTAACCGCTGCATTGCTGGTTGGAAGGGTCTTTGTCTTCTGATGAATGGTGCGGTAGAAGGCCTCTGCTTTTTTCTCTATGATCTGTGCATAATCCTTATTAGTCTCAAATTCCACGTGATCTTCAACATAGGCACCCAGACCGCCGACCGGAAGCCCGCCCAGAGTCTCCCAGGCCTGGATCATATACAGCTCTGCATCGCGCTCTCCGTAGGTGTTCGCTATCGCTACGGGCAGCATATACAGCTTGCTCAGCTTATCCTTGTCCGCATAGAGCCAGCAGGCATCCAAAAATTGCTGCATCAGCCCGCCAATCCCGAACCACTCTACCGTAGTCGCCAATATCACACCGTCCGCTTCCTTTAAGGTCTTGGGAAGCATTGATATCGCATTCTTTTCTTCATATAGATTATATCTGGTAACCTGTACCCGGAGTTCCTCCAGCACCATGGTCAATTTGCTCATTACATAGAGGGTCGGATCCTCAATCAAACCCCTGCCGCCATAATAAATATTAATTTTCATAATCCTCTCTCCTCCTGCCGTATCAATGAGATTTCATCCGCCTCCTGCTTATGCTACAACGGCTGCCCTGATGGGATGAATTTCTTTGGACGCCGGTATACCGCCGCTGCAAGTATCAATCCAGCAAGAAACCCTCCGACATGGGCGGCCTGGTCTATCCGGGTATTTGTAATTCCTCCGTACAAGCTGAATACTACGAAAAGCCCCATCTGCCTGGTGCTGATACCCTCCAGTCTTCCGCGATTGATGGCCACAATAAACAGCATCGCTCCGACAATCCCAAAGATAGCGCCGGAGGCTCCGATGGAGAACACACTCCCCCCATAGGAGAACTGTCCATTATCTTTCCACATATTATAACCGATGGATGCCGCTCCTGCAAGAATTCCCGAACCAAAATATAGGAAAAAATATCGGCTCCTGCCGGCTGCCCGCTCCAGCTTGTCCCCGACGAAAAGAAGCACCAGCATATTGTTAAAGAGATGGCTCCAATCCGAGTGCAGGAACATTGAGGTTATGATTCGGTAATATTCCTTCTCGCGTATAACAAAATACCAGGATAACGCCCCCTTGGCGAACCATTGGCTCTTTCCTCCGAATACCGGAGTAAATTGTGATATCAGGAAAATTATAATATTTGCCAGTATGATTCCTGTATTAACCAGCGTGAGAAGCTTGTATACAGGCTTTTGCCCTTCCTGTTGTCCCGGCATGGTAGGATACTCTGTCCGCATTTCCTCCTGCCTGGCAACAGCTTCTTCTGTAAGAAGCTCCTCAATCTGTCTCTGCAGAGCAGAAAATTCTTGGGACTGCGTCTCATAAATGATAAGCCTTCCTGCATTGATATCGATAATCCAGTGGTTGTCACCCTCCTTAGAATCAATGCAAAAATGCTTTACCCGATCCGGGAAAGCAGTAAGGATCAGACTTAAAAGTTTTATGTTTTGCGGATTTGAACTTGTAAAGTTATTCTTAATCTGTTCCAGGATGCGCTCATACTGCTCCCTGCCCAGTTCACTCCCGGTGACCGCCCGTATCACGGAGACCACCGTAAGCTGAGCTCCTTCGATATGATAGAACAGATAGATCCCCGGCGCATTGGAATTTACTTTTCGGTATTCCAGATTCATTAAGGTTGTTTCCAGTCGTTCCTCTATCATGTCATCATCCTTTTTGTATGCTTCTTGAATTCTATTTGTTAATTTAATGTCGTCTTTATCCCCGTTTCTAGTCCTCCCAAGCAAAGGAGCGCTGTACGGCTTTCTTCCACCCTGCGATTAAGCTCTCTCTTCTCTCCCGGGTCATGTCCGGATAAAAGGTTTCCGCCAACTCCCAATTCGTCTTAATCTCCTCCGTATTCTTCCAAAAACCGACAGCAAGGCCGGCCAGATAGGCAGCGCCTAAAGCGGTTGTCTCAATACACTCCGGCTTATGGACCTTCGTATCCAGAATATCCGCCTGAAACTGAATCAGGAAACGGTTTGCACAGGCTCCTCCATCCACTTTCAGGGTATGCAGCTTCAAGCCGGAATCTCCCTCCATCGCCCGGAGGACATCCTGTGTCTGGTAAGCAATTGCCTCCAGGGTTGCACGAATAATATGATCACGGTTACACCCGCGGGTAATGCCAACGATCGCCCCTCTGGCATATTGGTCCCAATAAGGAGCACCCAGCCCGGTAAAGGACGGAACTACATATACCCCATTGGTATCCGGGACCTGCAGGGCATACTTCTCACTCTCTTCCGCGTTTCGAATCAACTGAAGCTCATCCCTTAACCATTGAATGGCCGCTCCGGCTACAAACACACTTCCTTCCAAGGCATAATTCACCTCAGTGCCGGTGGATGCGGCAATTGTTGTTATCAGGCCATGCTGTGAGGCAATCGCTTCCTCTCCCGTATTCATCAAAAGAAAGCAGCCGGTACCATAAGTATTCTTTACCTCTCCCTTATGAAAGCAGCACTGGCCGAATAATGCGGCTTGCTGGTCTCCTGCGGCGCCTGCGATGGCAATGGCATCACCGAACAGGGAACGGTCTGTATATCCATAGATGCAGCTGGAAGGCTTCACCTCCGGAAGCATCTCAGCCGGGATATCCAGCTCGGTAAGGATTCTCTCATCCCAGGTCAGCTTCCTGATATCAAAAAGCATGGTTCGGGAAGCATTGGTATAATCCGTGACGAAGGTCTTTCCCTTCGTCAGATTCCAGATAATCCAGGTATCCACGGTACCGAACAAAAGCTCGCCTGCCTTTGCCTGCTCTCTTGCTCCCTCCACATGATCCAGAATCCATTTGATCTTCGTACCGGAGAAATACGCATCCGGGATCAGTCCGGTCTTCTCCTTGATATAGGGCTCAAGCCCTCTTTCCTTCAGTTCCTCTATCATATCTGAGGTTCGGCGGCATTGCCAGACGATCGCAGGATAGACCGGCTGTCCCGTCATCCTGTTCCATACAATGGTGGTTTCCCTCTGGTTCGTAATGCCGATGGAAGCAATCTCATTGGCACTGATGCCCAGCTTAGCCATTGCTTCGGTTGCGACGGATATCTGGGTGGACCAGATTTCCATCGGGTCATGCTCCACCCAGCCGGGTTTCGGATAAATCTGTGTAAACTCCTTCTGTGCAATGCTTTTCATTATTCCCTGTTTATGAAAAATAATACATCTTGAGCTTGTGGTGCCCTGATCCAGAGCCATTACATATTGCTTCATCCCATAACCTCCGTCATACCTTGTCCATATTCTTAACTAATTTTTATACTGCCCGTCCAAATCCTTTCCTGGCTGTCTCACCCCTTTGGGGCAGATTTTTATGTAACTAAACAGCTTATTCACACTATCAAAGGACATGTTAACCTCTTACACACCATCTTATTCTAATCCATAATAATTACAGCGATGGCCCCGATCGCAAGAATAATATCCAATATCAGCAGAACCCAGTAGAATATCTGCTCGCTCAGCTTATCCTTCCATTTTGATCTTAGCTTTAATGCAGTGTTTCCGATTAAGACAGAAGCAAACAGAAGAAGCATTATACCCTTGATCCTATCATTATTTACAAAGTTAGCAATCATCAGAAAGGATATTAAGATGACCGCGTGAACTATGTCGTACCGTCTCTTCATTCGAATACCTCCAATCATGCTGGAAAGTCCTATTCTTACACTTTTATTGTACCCTTTTATTTCTGTATTTACAAGGCTTTTGTATGCAGCTGCAATGCTTGCAGAGCATCAGCAGTAGTTTAAGATATGCATAACTGACTGCCGATATTCTATCATTGCGAAGCTGTAATCTAAATGTTCGACGATTCTTTTTCTCCTGATAAATGTCTCTGCCTTCGTGCGTTGCATTACAAATCTTGATGATTAGAACTTTTTTTTATCTGCTAATTTAAGAAAGGCCATCCGCTGCAGAATTTCTGCCGGATAGCCCGTACCTTAACCTATGTTTATTATTGCTTTATATCTCCCGTTGTTATTTCCCTGTTATCTTCTCTGTTATCATCTTTGCTATCTTCTCTGTTATCATGTCTGTTATCATGTCTGTTATCTTCCCTGCTATCTTCCCTGCTATCTTCCCTGCTATCTTCTTGCCACATTAAATATCGCAAAACCACAAAGCATATTACGGCAATGATAGGGGAACCCTCAACGAAGATCGGATGTCCTATTATATGGGCCGAACGACCCGGAAGGTCCTGCTTTTCACTCTATTAAAATAGCCCTAAGCTTCAGGGCTTAAGGCTATTTTAATGTCTAAAAAATGGGGTTAAACTGTAAGGGAACAGAACAACGATTAACAGTACTCAGATGCTGCTAACTTTCATTAACAGGATATTTTTTACTGTTTCAATAATTATATAACAAATAATGCTATTAGTCAAGATATAATTCTTATAGTCAGTTATCCAAGAGGAATATCTTGTATAAAATAATTGTATTACATGAATCATGAGGATTAACTATGGAAGATATAGATTATATGAAGATAGGCTTTAAAATAAGACAAGCCCGGGTAAAGCTAAAGTTATCACAGGAGCAGCTATCGGAAATATGCGATATTTCCACCTCCTACTTAGGCCATATCGAACGAGGAACAAGAAAGCTATCTGTGGATACCCTGGTATCCCTTTGTTCTGCCTTGGATCTGAGTACGGATTATGTACTGATGGACACACTTCCTTCCAGTGACCCCGTAATAATCAGCCTGTTAGAACACGCTAAACAAAATAATGCCAAAAACTATGAACGTTACATCCGGGTTATTAAGGCATTATCCGAGGTAATGGACAAGTTATAATCTGGAAACGGCGGCTTTCCTAACTTGTCTGTTTTCTTTTTGCGCTTCATCAGCTATAATTACAGTAATGACTTATAAACTACTGAAGAGAGGTGAATGATATGGGTTGTCTTGGCAATCTGCTATGGTTTGTATTCGGAGGCATATGGCAGGGCCTGGGATGGGTTCTTGCAGGTGTGCTATGGAGCATTACTATTATCGGCATACCGATTGGACAGCAATGTTTCAAGCTTGCCGGTCTGGCGTTCTTTCCCTTTGGAAAGGAAGTGGAATATGGCGGTGGAGCCGTATCCCTGATCGCAAATATATTTTGGCTTATATTAAGTGGAATACCCTTGGCTTTGGCCGCCACACTGAATGGTGTTATTTTTTGCTGTACCATTGTTGGTATTCCGTTTGGTCTGCAGTGCTTCAAAATAGCAAAGCTGTCCCTTATGCCCTTCGGAGCAACTGTGAGGTAGATGATAATTATGGGAGGAAACATGGAGCGCAGAGATAAAATTAATTACTATTTGGATTTAGCTGAGGTCGTATCTCAGAGAAGTACCTGTATCAGAAAACACTACGGGGCTGTTATTGTGAACCACGATGAGGTCATATCTACCGGATATGCCGGTGCCCCCAGGGGCAGAAAAAACTGTAATGACCTCGGGGAATGCATCAGAGCAAAATTAAACATCCCTCAGGGGGAAAGATACGAGCTCTGCAGAAGCGTACACGCCGAGGCAAATGCCATCATCAGCAGCTCCCGCGATAAGATGCTTGGCGGTACCTTGTTTTTAACCGGAATTAATGTATCCTCCGGAGCTTATGTAGAAAATTCAAATTGCTGCTCCATGTGCAAAAGACTTGTTATCAATGCTGGAATCGAAAAGGTTTATATCCGGGACACCAAAGAGGAGTACCGCTGTATCGATGTTGCGGATTGGATCGAAAACGATGAATCCATTCTAGGTGTGTTTGGATATTAAGGCTCTGGTTGCCTAAGTTAATTGTTTAGAATAATCGTTAAAATATTCGTATACAATAACCGTACATAATATTGTCTAAAATGATTGTGAAAAATATTTATCTGGAATGGCTGCCCAAAATATTTACTTAGAATGATTTGCATAGATGATATTAATAATACCCGGAGTGACAGAGCTGCATTCTCTCTGTTATACCGGGTATTATTATCTGTGCATTTGACACATATTCCAAAAATATCTCTGTTTTATCCGCTTTCCTCTGTCCTCCATTAGAAAAGCCTTCCGCTACTCATAGCAATTATTCTTTAACATATTCCTGTAAACCCAGTCGGAGATATTGTTCCTTTGGTGCATCATTTTGCCTCATCAATTCGATTAACAGAGTTCGCATCCTGTCTTCTGCTTCGCTGTCTATGATCGGGCTCATCTGGTTTTTATCCTGCTGCAGATCAAATAAAAGATCCCCAAACTGGTATGCCATACTCCTGCTGTCACTGTCATATTGACCCAGTGGCATTCCCTTGGTAAAATCAAACCCCTGCGATATCTGCATGGACTTAAGGGAAGCTTCACTGAAGAAGCCCACCATATGGACGGGCATTACGGTATATTCATAAAGCGGCGCATTTTCCTCCGCTGCCGGCGCCTTCATATAGATATACCTTCCATCCGTACAGCAGACATGCGCTCCGTGCACACCAAACAGCACCGCCTCACGGTCGATCCGGTCATCTTT
>JAEZFH010000085.1 GCA_023437885.1 Bacillota bacterium
CTGCTGATCCGCATGATAAAGATGTATGAAAAATTAACAATCAAAGCAATTGAAACGAATTCAAAAGCAACTGCCATTCAGGCTCTTACCTTGCATCCGCTAATTAATTCCTATTCCCTGGCTAAGAAATTAGTGGATAAATACGATGAGGCTTATGGCGGAATTTTCCTGCAGTATACGGAATGATTATTGGTTCTGGAGAAAAACAGATCCTGCGATAGAATTGAAAATTTAATTACAATATAAGGAGGAAGCCATGCCTTTTAATTTTCATAACAGAGACCGTATTAATAATTTGATTGAAGAAATGAAGGAATTTCGTTACAGAGAGCTGCAGGATATTGAGTCCTTCTCCTGGTATACCGACGACGGTACAATCGGAAACCGGGAGCCACAGGGGACGCCCAGCGAGGTTAAAACAGGTTTTCGCTGGAAGGGGTGGGACCAGTACAACTGGCTATGTACCAGTCTGGTCATTCCCGAGGAGCTAAAGGATAGGGAAGTAATCGGTTTATTTGATTTCGGAGTACCGGAGGGTACCGGTAACAACAGCCATTTTGAAAGTCTGTTGTATTTGAATGGAAGGCCCTACCAGGGTGTGGACGGAAATCATAAGGAGGTATTCCTGAATGTAGCCGAGAACGGCCTGGAGCTGGAGCTCAAATTCCGTGTATGGACCGGCTTAAGCGGAGGAGGCTTTCCCAAGGACATGGCAATGGAGATAGAGCGGGCGCAATTTGGCGTATTGGATCATCCGACGGATGATTTCTATTTCCTTGCCAGAAATGTATTGGAAACCTATGATATACTGGATCAAAACAATGAGCATAAGGAATGGATGCTGAGCACCCTGGTTAAGGCCTTTGATTTTGTGGATTATACGGAGCCCCGCTCTGAAGCTTTCTATCAGAGTGTAGAGCAGGCATACCGGTATTTGGATGGGAAAATGGACGGCAGGGGTAAACCGGATGTGATGGTTAGCATGTTAGGGCATACCCATATTGATGTGGCATGGCTGTGGAGGCTTCGCCATACCAGAGAGAAAGTGGCGCGTTCCTTTTCGACGGTAAACCGGATGATGGAGCGGTACGACCACTATACCTTCCTTCAATCTCAGGCTCAGCTTTATGATTATATCAAAAAGGATTATCCTGATATCTATGAACATATTAAAACCCGGGTTGCCGAAGGAAAATGGGAACCCTCCGGCTCCATGTGGGTGGAATGCGACTGTAACCTGGTAAGCGGGGAATCCATCGTCCGTCAGATTCTGGTGGGCAAGAATTTCTTTAAGAAGGAATTCGGATATGAGAATGAATTCCTGTGGCTGCCCGATGTATTCGGATATTCCTGGGCTCTTCCCCAGATTTTGAAAAAATCCGGGGTGGATACCTTTATGACGACAAAAATCAGTTGGAATGATACCAACCGGTTACCTTATGACACATTTCTCTGGAGAGGAATTGACGGAACAGAGATTGTGTCCCACTTTATTACCACGACGGACCAGGCGGGATCTACCTATTATACCTATAATGGAGACAGCAGACCCTATGCGGTTAAGGGAGTATGGGATAATTACAGGAATAAGGATATGAATAAGGATCTGCTGATTTCCTATGGCTATGGGGATGGGGGAGGCGGCCCAAGCCGTGATATGATTGAAACCATCCGTCATATTAATAAAATCCCCGGGATACCCCATGTGCAGGCCGAGCCGGCAACCAAATATTTCAGACGCCTGCATGAGACCATTAAAAAGAATGAGATGGGAGGCTTTCTTCCGGTATGGGACGGAGAGCTTTATCTTGAATTCCACAGAGGAACTTATACCTCCCAGGCTTATAATAAGAGAATGAACCGCAGAATGGAATTTATTCTTCGGGATACGGAGATGCTCAGTGTGCTGGCCGGAAGCTTATCCGGC
The DNA here is from genome assembly GCA_023437885.1 of Bacillota bacterium. GTDB lineage: Bacteria > Bacillota > Clostridia > Lachnospirales > Lachnospiraceae > Mobilitalea. The sequence goes on from JAEZFH010000085.1 coordinate 1,928, forward strand.
GTGCCCTATGACAAAGAGGCAATACTTGCGGCATGGAAGATCGTGCTTTGCCACCAGTTCCACGATATCCTGCCCGGCTCCTCCATCAAAGAGGTGTACGAAGACAGCCACGTGGAATATGAAAAGGCCCTTGCAATTCTTGACGGAGTATTGGGTCCGGTTCGGGACGGCTTATATAACAGCGAGGAGGATACCTTTACCGTATGGAATAATTCCAACTGGAAACGGAGCTCCTATGTTATTATTCCGGAGGTAACACAGGTATGTTCCTTTGCAGATGATAAGGGAGCCATACTGGAGAGCAGAATTGGAGATAACCGGGCACTGGTGCTTGTCAGAGATATGGAACCCTTCTCCTTTGTCACCATAAGAAAGATAGCGGATGTACGAACAGGAAAAGCACAGGATATGGATGTCGTCCAGTCTATGAACGGAGTGCTGACTGCGGACAAAGGACTGGCTGCTGACAGAATTTTGCCTGCGAAAGTAGAACCGGCCGTAAATCAGGTATCCACCAGATTTTATGATGTATCCTGGAATGAACAGGGACAGTTGACCGGAATTTATGACAAGGAAGCGGGAAGGGAGATACTTCCGGCAGGGAAGGCCGGTAATGTTCTTCAGATTTTTGAAGATAAGCCGAGATGCTTTGATGCCTGGGAGCTGGAACCTACCATAGACAGGAAAAAGGAAATTATAAATCATTGCAAGAAAATCGTTGTGGAGGAGAATGCGCTCGGTGTATTTGTCACCTTTACCTGGGCGTATCACAAATCTGAAATCCGGCAGGTAATGTGCTTATATCATGAGAAAAAGAGAATTGATTTTAAAACCGAGGCTGATTGGCAGGAGCGCCAGAAGCTTATGAAGGTGGCCTTTCCTGTGAATATCCGGGCTGTGGATGCAAGGTTTGATATCCAATACGGGAATATCCGCCGTCCGATCACCAGGAACACCAGCTGGGAAGCTGCAAAATTCGAGGTAGTAGCACATAAATGGGTGGACCTTAGTGAAACGGGATACGGTCTGGCACTTCTCAATGATTGCAAATACGGGCATGATGTGCTGGAGGATACGATCCGCCTCACGCTGATCAAATCACCGGTTGACCCGGATTATGCAGGAGACCTGGGGCATCATGAGTTTACCTATGCCATCTATCCTCATACCGAAGAGTGGTATCAGAGTGATCTGGAAAAAGAGGCCTTTGACCTGAACAATCCGCTGGTTGCCGCCCGCGGTGCAGGCAAGTTCTGCCAGGGTAGCTTTTTCACCTTCGGAAGCGATAATATTGTGGTGGATTGTATCAAGCAGGCAGAGAATACCGGAGAAGTCGTGATACGTTTCCATGAATATACCGGTGCCAGAGGAATGGTTCCGGTGACGAGCAGTCTTCCGTTACACTCCTGGTGCGAGTGTGACCTGATGGAGCAGCCTTTGGGAGCTTATTCGGAGGGAACGATTCTGGTAGAAATCAAACCTTATGAAATCAAAACCCTGCTGGTTAAGTTTAAATAAATCAATGAGTGAAGCTCACAGTTTCGGAACCGAATAGAGTGTCTAGAGGAGTAAGTAGATAAGTAAGCCGACACAGGAAGCGCATCCTGTACGTGAACACAGAAATTAAATGCGGACAACGCTTACATTAAGAGTTGCAGGAAGAGGAAACAGGAATGAAATTCATACAGGAAGAAACAATAAAGCTGCAGAAGGAGTATGAGAGTATTCTTATCCCGTTTTATGAGGATACCGATCTAAGAAGCAGGCTGCTGCAGCTGCCCTTCGAACCTGAGTACATGGAAGCAGTGATAAACAGGTTCGGCAGTGGTAAGCAGCGGAGCCATCTTCAGCAGAGGCTTCTGCAGCAGAAGATTATGCTTCCCCATCAGGGAGGAGTTGTCTCCCTGATATTCATGGACCTTGGAAAACAATCCGGCTCCTGGCTGGATTATCTGAAGGAACAGTTTTCCTGCTTCGGAAAGGAAGCGGAGGAGGATTGCCAGATTTTGCTGGAGGGCCTGCAATTCGAAGGGTACAGTGTGCAGTTGGCTACAGAAACAATCATTAAAGCCATGTATCGGGGTGCCTACTCCTTTGCGAAGGGAGCACTTGAGAAGACCTCCGGTGCAAGGCTGTTCTCTCTGAGGGACGAGCTGAAAAAGGAAAAGAAAGGATTAAGCTTCACACTAATCAGCTCGGAGAATCTGCAAAGCAGTATCGGAAGGGCTATGGATTATGGTGAGTGCATCAACTATGCCAGGATGCTGGGGGATATCCCGAACAATTACCTCCATGTAGGGCGGTTTGCCGGGTATCTTACCGATTTTGCGAAGGAATATAAGCTTAGCGCTGAGATTTTAGGAAAACCGGAATTGGAGACCTTACATAGTGGCGGCATATTGGGAGTGAATGCAGGAAGCAGTGAAGAAGCTAATTTAATTACCATCTATTATGAAGGAAGCAAGGGAGGACCCGTAACGGCCCTGATCGGAAAGGCCGTCATGTTTGACAGCGGAGGCTATCATCTGAAGTCAATCAGCGGAATGTCCGGAATGAAATATGATATGTGCGGAGCAGCCAATGTGCTGGCCGCATTAGAAATCATAGTAAGGCAAAAGAGCAAAAGCAACATTCTTATGGTGATACCGGCAGTAGAGAATGTGATCAGCCCGGATGCCTGCAAGATGGGAGATGTACTTACCACCATGTCCGGGAAGACTGTGGAGGTATATAATACCGATGCAGAGGGCAGGCTCATTCTGTGCGATGCAATTACCTATGCCATAAGAAAAGGTGCTGACCGTCTCATTGATCTTGCGACGTTAACCTATTCTTGTCAAAATGCGCTGGGAGATGAAATATCCGGAATATATTCAAATAACGACGGATACTATGAAGCCTTTGAGGTGAAGACCAGAGAGCAGTGTGAGAAGGTATGGAGACTTCCGCTGGATGAGGTTTATCATAAGCCCCTGTACCGTACACAAACAGCGGATTTAATCAATTATGCCCCCGGCAGCCATGGGGGTGCCAATGTTGCCGCCTGTTTTTTGGAAGAGTTTGTGGAGAATAAAGTGCCGTGGATCCATCTGGATGTGGTAGGAACCGCTGTGAACAGAAGTGAAAATAAGCATATGGGTGCCGGTGCGACCGGGGTACTTGCTGCTTCCATTGCTGCTTTCCTGGAATAATCAAGGGTGTATCATGAGGCGGGATTTTTTAGAATAAGAAATTCAGTAGAGAAGTTCAGTAGAGAAATTCATGTAATCAAATTCATGTAAGAGAATTAAATACAATGTAGATAAAGAAAAATAAAAAAGGGGAAAGCATATGAAGCCGGAAGAAAAGCAAAGACAATTGAATCAAGCAGTTGATGAAATCGCAGCAAAGATAGCGAAGCGATTTACGGATAATGAAAAGTTATATAAGACATTTCAAAATTGCTATGTAAGCACCGCAAAAACAACGACAAAATTCCTGGAGGACGGGGAAGTATTTGTATTTACCGGTGATATTGCTGCAATGTGGCTGAGGGATTCCTCAGCGCAGGTGGTTCATTATCTTCCGTTTGTAACAGAATATCCGATTTTGGCAGAGCTGGTCCGGGGGCTGATTAAAAGGCAGATGCGCTATATCCTGATTGATCCCTATGCAAATGCGTTCAACGAGGAGGCTAACGGAAACTGCTGGGAGGTTGATCTTACAGATTCTTCACCCTGGGACTGGGAGCGCAAATATGAGGTGGATTCTCTGTGTTATCCGGTCTGGTTGCTTCATGAATATTTCCGGAGAACCGGTGACAAAAGTATCTTTACGGAGGAAATGAAGAAGGTTTTTGTCACAATCGTCGAGCAGTGGAAAAAGGAGCAAAGGCATGACACAAATTCCAGCTATTCCTTTCAACGGCAAAACTGCCCTCCGTCGGATACCCTGACCAGGGAGGGCAGGGGCGAACCGACGGCATATACGGGAATGACCTGGTCGGGCTTTCGTCCAAGCGATGATGCTTGCAGGTATGGGTATCTGATACCCTCCAATATGTTTGCCGTGGTTGTTCTAGGGTATATGGCGGAATATGCAAAGGATATTTACCAGGACAATGCTCTGGCGCAGCAAGTGGAAAGCCTAAGGGGTGAGATCGAGGACGGCATTCATAAGTATGGCATCCTTCATGACCATGAGTTTGGCGATATCTATGCCTATGAAACAGACGGTATGGGAAATTACAATCTGATGGATGATGCTAATGTCCCGAGTCTATTGTCAATTCCCTGGTTAAAATATAAGGGGACGGAGGATCCCATCTACCGGAATACCC
>JAEZFH010000283.1 GCA_023437885.1 Bacillota bacterium
TTATGGTCGGTCCTGCTGGTTCTGATCTGGCATGGTTTTGGCTGGGGAATGTTGATCTATTATACCGGCATTAAAAACATTGACCCGGTGCTGTATGAAGCGGCCTCAATTGACGGAGCGAATGCCAGGAAGACCTTCTTCCGGATTACCCTGCCCTTGATGAAGCCCGTAATTCAAGTGAACGTAACCATGGCGATCATCTCTGCACTGAAGCAGATGGAAACCGTATACCTGCTTACAAACGGGGGACCGGGAAACAGTACTCAGTTTGCAGCCAACTATCTGTATCAGCAGGCTTTCAAGGCTTTTCGCTATGGCTATGGCAATGCCATTGGCGTAGTATTCATTATCATCTGCATATCGGTCACCGTCGGATTAAACGCATTATTCCGCGAAAAACCAAAGAGATACGGGCACAAAGCCTGCAGGCAGTGAGAAGTACATGCTTGGTGAGAAATGTATGCTTGGTGAGAAATGTATGATTGGTGAGAAAGACATAATTAGAGAGAAATGCGTAGCTGGTCAGAAAGGTATCAAAAATGCGTAGTTAGTGAGAAATGCGTAGTTAGTAAGAAAGGCATGGTTTTTATGATGAAGGTTTATGGTAAAAAAATAAAAAAATCCATACTATGGAGCATCCTTGTGGCTGTCGCCGCTATTCAGCTGTTTCCGCTGGTATGGCTGCTGAATTTCTCACTGGTGAGCAGCAGTGAGATGTTTACGAAGGGGTTGCTGATCATACCTGAGAAGATACAATGGAAAAATTATGGAAAGGCATTCGTGGACGGACATTTTCTGTTATATCTTAAAAACAGCGTGCTGATTAACGGACTTGCCGTGGTGCTGGTCATTCTCATCTCGATCATGGCAGCCTTCGCCTGCCACAGAATGCACTGGAGGTTAAGCGGCTTTGTGAAGACAGTGCTGCTGCTGGGCATGATGATCCCGATTCATACTACTCTGCTTCCGAACTATAAAATATACCATATCCTGGGATTGACGGACACCCTCTGGGCTTTACTGCTTCCCTATGTGGCATTTTCCCTTCCCCAGGGGCTGTTCTTAATGACGGGGTTTATCGAAGCCCTTCCCCACGAACTGGAGGAAGCGGCTGTAATGGATGGGTGCGGCGTCTACAGGATTGTATTTCGGATTGTAACGCCGTTGTTAAAGCCATCGATTGCTACGGTTGCGATTATGACCTTTTTGAATAACTGGAATGAGTTCATGATGGCAAGCACCTACTTAAGCTCACCGAGATGGAAGACTCTTCCCTTCTCTGTGCTGGAGTTTACCGGGGAATATTCCTCCAATTATGCGGTACAGTTTGCAGTGATGGCCCTTTGCGCCGCTCCGGCAGTGATTGTATACCTCGTCCTGAATAAGCACATCACAAAAGGAGTTGCAATGGGGGCAGTGAAAGGATAAAATGGAAATAGGGCTGTTGTGGGGGGCACTATGGAACGGATAAAGACATGGATAATGCAGTTGAGCATCAGAAAAAAATTGATTTTCTACAGCTATCTGATTATCACGCCGATTTTACTTCTGATCAGCGTGCTCTTGTTCTGCCATAATTATCAAATTGCGCTTCAGGACGAGGAGAGCAACTGCCTGAAGAATGTGCAGGGACTATCGGACAGTCTGGAAGCGATGCAGAAGAATATCATGGAATTAGGCACTTATATCGTGATTAATTCGGATATCAACCGGATACTGACTGCGGATAACCCGCGAGAGCTGAACAGGGACACCCTGCTCTGGACCCATCATGCCCCGATGCAGATCATTCAGGATATGGTGGCCATTAGTGAGCATATGAAGACGGTGGCGATTTATCCGGAGAATGGAGTGAGGCCGTATCTGCGCTGCATGGATTCCTCGGCATATATTCCGAATTTTGAAGAAGTGCGCAAGTCGGATATTTATGCTCAGACTGTTTCGACCAGAGGAAAAGTATTGTGGCAGCGGGTCGGGAAAAGAAGCTCGGATACCTATTTCTCCAATCGGGAGGAGAAGATTGTAATGTACCGGGAAATCTACGATATGTCCAGGAAAAGGCAGCTTGGGTATCTTGTCATAGGTTCCTCCGCAGACAAATTCGATAAGATTTGCAGTAATTCCCTTCGAAGCGAAGGGGAGATGGTGATCGTAACCAGCTCGAATGGAGCGGAGCTGATGCGTTGCGGGTCAGGAGCGGACGAGCTTGCCACGGAGGTGATAAGGCAGGAGCATGCCGGAGCGAAGAGAGAGGGCTTATCCGAGAGAGCCGAAGGACTTTCCCCGGATGCCGGGAACAGGAGATATTCCATCTATCGGTATATAAGCGAGGAAACGGGAATTGCGGTATACAAGCTGGTTCCCAGGCCCGGCCTTTTCGATATGCTGGAAACGGTGGTATCGGCACCAATGGCATTGCTGCTGGGTTTTCTGATCAGTCTGTACCCAATTCTGATTCTGGTGTCCAATATCATCTCAAAGCCGCTGAAGGAATTGTGTGCTGCGATGAATGAATTTAAGCAGGGAGACTTCTCGCAGAAAGTGAAGGTCGTCACCAGGGATGAGGTAGGAGAGGCTTCGGCCTGCTTTAATGAGATGGTGGATGATATGAAGGACCTGATTGACAGAAATTATGTGATGGCTCTGAAAGAAAAGGAAAGCGAGCTGGATACGCTGCAGGCGCAGATTAATCCTCATTTTCTGTACAATACACTGGATTCCCTGTACTGGCAGACAATCGAGGCCGGGAACGAGAAGATTGGAGAGGATATCCTTGCCCTGTCCCAGCTTTTCAGATTGGTCCTGGGTCAGGGCAATGGGATTGTGACGGTACGGAATGAACAGGAGCTGCTGGAGCGCTACCTCTATATCCAGAAGATGCGGTTTGGCAAGCGCCTGGAATACCGGATTTCCATCAGCGAGGAGGTTATGGAGGAAAGTGTGCCCAAGCTGATCTTGCAACCCTTCGTGGAGAATGCGATTGTCCATGGCTTTGAAAAGGGAGGGGATCATTATTCCCTTCTGGTCTCAGGGGAAAAGGAGAAGGGATATATCGTGTTCCACATTAAGGATACCGGTATCGGAATGAGCGAGGAGCAGGTAGAAGCGATCTGGGGAGAGGAAGATACAAAAAAGTACGCTGGGCAGCGTATCGGACATTATGCGATAAAGAATGTGAGGGAGCGTTTGGAGTTAAAATATCATAGTGACTTTGAGCTGAGGATTGAAAGCAGACTGGGGCAGGGGACTACAGTTGTGATTCGGATACCATGCAGAAGTGAGGGGTAAATAGCTTATGGGAGTAAAGTTATTGATAGCCGATGATGAGGCGGCTGTGCGCAATGGGATTTCAAAATACATACAGTTACATACGGACCGGTATGACAGAATTTTTCTTGCTTCCAATGGTATGGAAGCCATCGAGATGATATTTCAGTACAAGCCGGATATCATGCTGCTGGATATTCAGATGCCGCTTAAGGACGGAATCGAGGTCATGCAGGAGGTGAAGAAGGCCGGAATATTACCGGACACAATTATCCTGAGCGGCTATGATGAATTTCGTTATGCCCAGCAGGCGGTGCGCTACGGGGCAAAGGATTACCTGTTAAAGCCAAGCCGTTCCAGTGATATTCTAAAGAAGCTGGATGAGATTGCGGATAATAAATTCGGGGTGAAAGAAGCGCAGCCTGCCCTGCTCACCGGAGAGAAGAACAGTCTCGTGGAAATGGCGAAGGATTATATGGAAGAGCATTATTATAAAAATCTGACCTTGATCGAGGTGGCTGAGAAGGTGGGGATCACACCGGGATACCTGTCTACGCTGTTCTCCCAGAAATTAAGCTGCGGTTTCGTGGATTACCTGAATGAGATACGCATTGACCACGCCTGCACCTATCTGCTTCAGAACTATCTGAAGACCTATGAGATCGCTTACAAGGTAGGCTTTAATGACGAGAAGTATTTCTCAAAGGTGTTCCGGAAGGTGAAGGGGCAATCCCCGTCAGAATACCGTAAGGCCCGCCAGTAAAGGTTATGAAGGCAATTACTAAATAATGCGAAAGACAAAAATATGCAATTCATTTCTTGGAAAATGAGTTGCATATTTTTATTCTCTGGGGAATATCTTGTTTTAAGCGGAGGGTGGATAAGCCGTCGCGTGGGTGTTGCCGAAGCAGCGACACCATCCGTGGAAGGATTTTATATCAATGCATAAGAAAGGAGGACAAACCGGCATGAATATTATGAAGGTTATAGGATGTGTTCTGGTGATTGCATCCTCCGCCGGAATCGGCTTTTACTTCAGCAGCGAGATGAAAAGCCGGATTGAGGATTTGAAGGAACTAAAGAAGCTGATTGGGCTTCTGAAAGGAGATATCC
>JAEZFH010000324.1 GCA_023437885.1 Bacillota bacterium
GGCCCCGTTCGCAGCGGTTGCCTGTGATATACTGCCTGCCCCCGGTGAATTTATTAATGGTGAGGAGACAGTGATTGGTACAGCGTTTGCAGCGCGCCAGAGAGGTTTCGAATTTCAGCTCATTGATTTCATCAATGGAGAGCATGGATGACTTATCCATGGAGGTATCTTCCCTGTCATAATGCTCCCGTGCAATCAAAGCGGCACCAAAAGCACCCATAATACCCGCGATATCCGGCCTTACGGCGTTGCAGCCGGAGATGGTCTCAAAGCTTCGAAGGACAGCATCATTGTAGAAGGTGCCGCCCTGTACGACCATTTTGGCACCGAGGTCCTTTGGATTTGTGATCTTTATTACCTTATATAATGCATTCTTGATTACTGAGTAAGCAAGGCCTGCGGAGATATCCGCAACCGTAGCACCTTCCTTTTGTGCCTGCTTCACCTTGGAATTCATGAAGACAGTACAGCGGGTACCCAGATCAATGGGATTTTTAGCAAACAAAGCAACCTTGGCGAAATCCTCCACCTCATAGTTCAGGGATTTTGCGAAGGTCTCGATAAAGGAGCCGCAGCCGGAGGAGCAGGCTTCATTCAATAGCACATTATCCACTGTATGGTTCCGGATCTTGATGCATTTCATATCCTGCCCGCCGATATCCAGGATGCAGTCAACTTCGGGCTCGAAAAAGGCTGCCGCATGGTAGTGTGCAACGGTTTCCACCTCGCCCTCATCCAGCATAAGCGCGGCTTTGATTAAGGCTTCTCCATAGCCGGTGGAGCAGGAGCGGACTATTTTTGCATTCTTCGGAAGTAATTCAAATATTTCTTTGATGGAACGGATGGTAGTTTTAAGAGGGCTGCCGTTATTGTTACTGTAAAAGGAATAGAGGAGGGAGCCATCCTCACCGACCAAAGCCACCTTGGTGGTAGTAGAGCCGGCATCGATTCCCAGATAGCAGTTTCCTGAATATTCCTGCAGGTTGCCCTTTTTTACGGTATGTACGGAGTGTCTATTTTTAAATTCCTCATATTCTGCTTCGTCTGTGAACAGAGGAGTCATTCGGTTAACTTCGAAATCCATCTTGATTCCCTGGGACAGCATCTCATGCAGGGAGGCCAGGTCCTTGCGCCGGTCACTATCGCTTACCCCGGGCTTGGAATTCATAGCGGCACCGATTGCCGCAAAGAGATGGGAATGGTCCGGAGCGATGACCTGTTCCGGCGCCAGGTTCAGGGTACGGATAAAGGCAGCCTTAAGCTCGCTTAAAAAATGCAGCGGACCACCCAGGAATGCAACATTGCCCCGGATTGGCTTACCACAGGCAAGGCCACTGATGGTCTGGTTTACTACTGCCTGAAAGATGGAGGCGGAGAGATCCGGCTTGGTAGCCCCTTCATTAATCAGGGGCTGGATATCAGACTTGGCAAATACGCCGCATCTGGCAGCGATAGGATAAATCGCCTGATAGGATTTGGCATATTCATTTAAGCCTGAAGCATCCGTCTTAAGCAGGCTTGCCATCTGATCAATAAAGGAACCGGTGCCTCCGGCACAAATGCCGTTCATCCGCTGTTCGATTCCATTGGTAAAGTATATTATTTTTGCATCTTCGCCGCCAAGCTCGATTGCAACATCTGTTTGCGGGGCATAATCCTGGAGAGAGGTAGAAACTGCTACTACCTCCTGAACAAAGGGAATATCCAAATGCTTCGATATCGTTAATCCGCCCGAACCGGTAATAACCGGGGACACATCAAGATTGCCCAGGGCTTCCTGTGCCTTACTTACCAGACCGGCAAGAGTCTCCTGGATATTCGCATAATGACGTTCGTAATCGGAAAACAATAAATCCCCGGCTTCATTAATAATTACGATTTTTACTGTTGTAGAACCGATATCAATACCTAATCTATAAATACTCATATTATATTTCTCCTTATACTAACCTCCATTTAGAAGCCTCCGATAAATCTTCGGAAAATGCTATCGTATATGGTATTTTCTGAAGATTTATTGGAAAAGGCTTCTTATTGGGGGTTAGTATTACTACGCTACCGTAAAAAAATGGGTCCCCCCAGATAAGCTTTCTATATTATACGATACATATCTTTGAAGTTCAACTGCATTATTTCACAGAAACGCGAACAAATCATAAATTAATCATAAAATATTTGACAATCTTTGTTATGCTTAAATTGCTTCGATTTTAAATAAGAAAAGCAATATAAGTATATGACGGGAACATTCTCTTCGTTCCGATAATATACTGGAAAGAAGGAGGATTACATCGGAAGGGGCACAATTATGTATTGTATTAATTATGTCATTCAGAATGGGGATACGCTTTATTCCGTCAGCAGGCAGTTTAATATCGGCCTGAACGTGATAATCGATGCAAACCCGCTGGTGAATGTATACAATCTGAGGGTCGGAGAAACGATTTGCATTCCGGTCAGTGTACCGAGTGATCGATATACACAGGTAACCACCTATACTGTAAAAGAAGGAGATACCCTGGGGAGCATATTGGAAAATAATGCAGTAAGTCTGGCTGATCTGATGCAAAGGAATCCATTGAAGGAGATATTTCTTCTCCCTGGCTCAACTATTCAGATTCCGACCGCTGCAGAGATACAGAAATAACAGAAGGCTCCCCGGATCAATGCATATTTAATGGGATTGGCATTATTTGGGGAGCATATCCATGCTATTATATGGCAATATTATAGGTGATCAGAAATGGAATTTAATCAATTTTTAAGGATTATTATATTTTGTTTTGTTTGACAAAGATAGCATAAAAACATATAATTGTTTTGAAGTTAGTCAATAATTGATAAAGGATGTGGTAAGGATGGAAGCCGGCCCCGGTAGTCATAAGGGTAACTGTTTCAACAACATTATAGGGACTGCAATAGGCAGCAGGTTGTAGTACAGCATGCGTCAGGGGGAACTTCCGCCTTAAGATATGGTGCTTACAATCCACTGCCTATCGTGCAGTGGAAAGGAGCATACGATGATTGATATTTTTAGAACTACGGACGGTGCTTTACAGCGGTTGACAGAGATCACCGAAGGCAGCTGGATTGCCATGACAGCACCCTCCGCAACGGAACTGATGGAAATCGCAGAAGCAACCGGAATTGAGGTGGATCACCTCAGGGCACCCTTGGATGAGGAGGAGCGGGCCAGAATAGAGGTGGAGGAAAATTACACCCTGATCCTGGTTGATATTCCTACTCTGGAGAAGAGAAATGACAAGGACCGTTATGTAACGATTCCTCTTGGTATCATAGTTGCCAGAGATTTTCTTGTAACCGTGTGTCTGGAGGAAACTCCGATTTTAAAATGCTTTATTGACGGACGGGTCAGAGATTTTTATACCTATAAGAAGACACGCTTTATTCTGCAGATTCTATACCGGAATGCATCCACCTTCCTGCAGCATCTGAGAACCATTGACCGTAAGAGTGAGGAGATTGAGCGCAAGCTGCACATTTCCACTCAGAACCGGGAGCTGATCGAATTACTGGAGCTGGAGAAGAGCCTGGTATACTTTACCACCTCCCTGCGTTCCAATGAAGTAGTATTTGAGAAGATGCTCAAGCTGGATACCATTAAGCATTATCCCGAAGATGAGGATTTGCTGGAGGATCTGATTATCGAGAATAAGCAGGCCATCGAGATGGCGAATATTTATAGCGGAATTTTAAGCGGAACCATGGATGCTTTTGCATCGATCATATCCAACAACCAAAATCTGGTGATGAAGTTCCTGGCTGCAGTTACTATTGTCTTATCCATACCTACGATGGTTGCCAGCTTTTACGGGATGAATTTTACTGAGATTCCCGGAAAGGATCATCCCTACGGGTTTTATCTGGTCGGATTAGCAGCCTTGATCTTAGCCGTGATTATCGTATTGATCTTCCGAAAGAAGAAAGTGTTCTAAGCATTACTGAAAGGTACAGGTGTTTGACATGAAGTTTTTGAATAAGTTAGAACGCAGATTTGGACGTTATGCGATTCCGAATCTGATGAAATACATCGCAGGTTTGTTTGGATTGGGATTAATCCTCGGAGTAATTCCGAATTACACGGTCATAAATCTGCTCAGCCTGGATTTTGCATCCATTATGAGAGGACAGGTTTGGAGGCTTATTACCTGGATCATTCCTATTAGTTCCATGAACGGCATCCTGTTCCTGGCGATATCCATCTATTTCTATTATATTATTGGCAATGCCTTGGAACGGGCCTGGGGGGCTTTTCGTTTTAACCTTTATTTCTTTTCGGGCATTCTCTTTAATATATTATCCTCATTATTGACTTATGCCATAACCGGTATCAGTGTACCTCCAAGCCTGAGATTTATCTGTGGTACCTTGTTCTTTGCGTTTGCGGCAACCTATCCAGATACACAATTTATGATGTATTTCCTGATTCCGATCAAGGCAAAATATCTTGCATGGATTCAGGGAGCAATTTATATCTATACAGCGATTACCTATATTGTCAGCGGCAATTTCATACACATTATTCCGTTGGTGGTATCCTTCGCTAATTTCTTCATCTTCTTCTTTATGACAAGAAATTATCAGCGGATCTCTCCCGGTGAGTATAAGCGCAGGGCCAATTACCGCCGACAGATGAATGAGGGAAGAAAAAGCGGCAATGTTACTCAGTTTGGCGGAAAGAGTGTGATTACCAGGCATAAATGTGCGGTCTGCGGGAGAACCGAATTAGACGGAGAGCATCTGGAATTTCGTTTCTGTTCCAAATGTGACGGAAATTATGAATACTGTATGGAGCATTTATTTACCCATGAGCATGTTAAAAAGTAAGGGATGAACAGCACAGGGGAAGCTAAGGATTGGGATATTTTTATAGCAGGATTTTGACAGTGCTTATTATGAACATAATAAGCACTTCTTAATACTTGGTTTGAGTGGAATAAAAATGCAAACAACGACAAGCAGCAAGTCACTTGTCTTATGTTAATAAAGAACAGGACGGTTGAGGACATGAACAAGCGGATGAAGAATATGAGCCAGGAGATACGAAGCGGCAAGCAGCTTCAGGAGAATTTGCCGATTTTTTTTAATTATATGGCGGACCGGTATCAGACCTATGCGGCGGTGAGGCTGGCTATGCACTATTATACATTCTATGAAGCCTGTCTGGAGGAGAATGCCTGGAGCGGGGAGGCAAAGGCAGTAACAGCCGAAGTCAACAAAATTATGGCACGCTGCGTTCTGTCACGCTGTGGCGGAGAGGACAGAGAAAAAGCAGTCTATGAGATAGATTCCTTACGTAAGGAAATCGGTAAGAGGATGAATATCCTGACCGCATATACAGATATCTTTCAGATTCATGAATATGTGCTTAACCGTCTGGAATACCGGTTCGGAGAAGAGCTGGAACCGATGGATGAGGAGGAGTTTGCCAGAGAAATACTCCGCTATATCTTTGACGGTGAAGATAATCTGATTATCAATGAAAAAATAAGAGAAATTATAGGACAGCTGCCGATCCGTATCACCAGGCAGAAATATCTTGATTTATTGGAGGAAAGCCTGCAGGCGTACCTGGGAGCAGAGGAAGCATCCCTTCAGACCTACCTGTACATGCTGAGGACCTCCGCTATGCTGTACCATGAGACAGGAATGGAAGAGTATTATCCGGAGCTGGCAAAGCGGAAAGAACAGCTGGCTGCCTTAGATTATAAGAAGATTAACAGGGAGGCTTTTGACCAGGCTGCTGATCTGCTGCGGGAAGCGACACAGATGCTTGAATCGGAAGCGACCATTTATTTCGGATTACAGGAGATAGTGAATGAAGTGTATGCTATGCTTCTGTGTTCAGCCTATGCAGGAATGGATTTGAACGACAATCCCAAGGATTTGAGGGACAATCCTATGGAAGAAAATGATTATGAAGCGGCTGTGGCAGCGGCGACGGATATTATCAGGGAGATAAATCACAGCTTCAGTCAGGCAGTGATGACGGAGCTGCGGGCAGATTTATTGGACAGCTTCTCCGGTCTGGAAGGGGTCCAGGAGACATTGGCTTATGATCTTACCTTACTGGAGGACACATTGTATGAGGCGGAGCATTCGCATATAGAGCTGGTAAAAGGTATGATGCTTGAACAGCTGCTGCACGTTTTGCTTCGTGCGCAGAAGCTGCTGTCCAACAGTCTTTTTGTTGATTTGAATGAAGTCCGGAAGGAAGTTACTGTGGATGAGGAGATTCTGGGGAGAGAAACAAAAGCATTGCTTCAGGAAATGCGTGATTTGTTTGCCGGCCAGGACAGGATGATCAGCCGCGCAGTGATTGCCAATACGATAAATAAGATGCCGGTGTTCTTTAAGGACCATAAGGAAGTAATGGAATACGTTCGTTACAGTCTGGAACGCTGCTCGGATGAATATGAAAAAACAGCCTGCCATGATATAATAACGCAAATATTATATCATGAATAAGTGTATATTCATGAACTACAGCTCTGATCGCATATCGTAAGCAAGCTTGCATATGCTCACACGCTTTCATTATATCATGAACATAAATCGTATTCATGATCTCCAACTTCGCCCGGAAATTACAAGCAAGCTTGAATTTTCACACCACGCTTCCATTATATCAAGCATGAATGCGTGTGCGCCGAATGCAGGAGTGTCCATCGTTGGCATGGAATTTCATTCATAAGAATTGAACTTATGAAATAATTCATGCAATTATGTCGGAATAGGGCTGTATTATTGATGGCAATATGTGGTATACTTAGATATAATTTGTAAAGAGGTCGCCAGTTTATGATTTTATGGAATTCATGCCTTTATATCGGGGATAAGATGAAAAAAAAGAAAGACAGGGTCATAGCATCCATCAATAAAAGGGAAGCTACCTTTGGTGTGTATTGCATTGCGTTTGCCTCGCATCCGGCTAATTTGTTTGATATCTATGAAGCCAATGAGCTGCTTTTTCCTTATTATCAGAAAGCCGATATTAAAATAGTAGGATTGGCAAGCGGAAGACAGGAAGCAGTTGATTTGATTCATGACATGCTGATGGAGGTATATCATAGAACAGGAGAATTCAATGTCCGTACTTATTTTACATAAGACATCCTGACAAAGGATTTGGATGATAATCCTAAGGATATGAAGAAAATCCAAAGGATTGTACGACAACCTCAAGGATTGGATGGCAATCCTAAGGATTTGGACAGCAATCTGGAGGATAGCATGGCGATTCAGGTTAATAATATATATTGATGGGCGGTTGAGTGTATAAGAATGCTTCATATCATATTATTTCTATTTAAAATAATCGGTATATTGTTGCTTTTAATTCTTGGACTGGTCCTCTTCCTTGCAGTGGTAACCTTGTTTATACCAATTCGTTACCAGGTGGCAATCAGGCATGGCGAGGATTTGTTCTTCCTGAAGGGCAGGGTGAACTGGCTTCTTCATATTCTTCATGTCAGCTTATCCCACGAGGAAGGAATTTGGCGTATCCAGGCCCGGGTATTCGGTTTTGTGATCTTTGATAATCTCAGCCCCCGAAAGCCCGATAAGTCTGAGGAAACGGCAGAAGCTGTGAGAGCGAAAAGGCTGAAGGAAGAAAAGAAGCTGAAGAAAGCAAAAAAGCTGAAAAAAGCAAAAAAGGTAAAAAAGGTAAAAAAGCAGAAGGAAATACAAAAGCTGAAGCCGGATGGAAGCACGAAGGAGCAAGGATTACCATCTTCTGAGCCCTTCGGACACCGCAGGCCTTCTGCTGGGGAGGACCGGAAAGATGAACCGTCCGGTGTGGATTTGCCGGAAGCAAAGGAGCTGGAAAAGCACCTGGGAACGGCAGGAGTATCGACCTCGGATTGGGATACCGGGGAGGGGATAATTCAGGATAGAATTAAATCAGTCATCCCGGAGATAAAAAAGATGATTCCGAACGCAGAGCAGGCAGAGGCACCGAGGTATGAAGAGGCAGCGGACAAGCGGTCACCCTTAAGGAAGATTGCAGCCAAGTATCGTCGTATTCGTGAGAAAATTGCTAATACAGTAACAGAATGGAAAAGAAGAATAAAAAGCTTATTTATATCCATAACCTCTGCTAAGAATAAAGTGGATCTGGTAATGAACTTCATCAGGAATGAGTTGAACCGGGAAGGCTTTCAGGTTACCTGGATCAGTCTGAAGAGGTTGGTTAAGCATATATTGCCGAAAAAGCTGAAATCAAAGCTGGTGTTTGGAACGGGAGATCCCTGCTCGACAGGACAGGCCCTGGGTGCGATGAGTATTTTTTACAGCTTTTATGGGGACAGAATACAAATCATACCTGATTTTGAACACAGCAGACTGGAAGGCGAGCATTTTGCCAAGGGAAGAATAAGATTGGTTACAATTCTAATAATAGTAGTCAGGTTATTATTTGATAAAAGATTTAAAAAACTGAAAAACAATTTTATTATTTTGAAGGAGGCGTTATAAATGGCGGATAATAATTTTAATTCAACCGTGGAATCCCTGTTTAAAGGTATGGATAGCTTTTTGACTACCAAGACCGTGGTTGGTGATGCAGTAAGATTTGATGATGGAACCATTATATTACCGTTGGTTGAAGTGAGCTTCGGTGTTGCCGCAGGTGCGTTTGCGGGAGATACAAAGAATAATGCCGGCGGCGGTATGGGTGGTAAGATCAGTCCCAGCTCCCTGCTGGTGATCCAGAACGGCTCTTCCAAGGTAGTAAATATCAAGGATCAGGACAGCATAACCAAGATTATTGATATGGTTCCCGATCTGATTAATAAATTCAGCAAGGGAAATAAGAAGAAGGACGAGATGGAAGACGAGAGGGTAGCAGAGGTTTTGAAGAAGCAAACCGAAGCGACGGTTCATGAATAATTTAAGTTCCGATGCTTGTCATGAAAATTTTTCTTGCATTATACCTCATATTCTGATAGAATAAATATGTTTGTAGGGTCAGTTGGGCCTTATATTAAACCTAAGGAGGTGCTTTCGGTGGCAAAATGTTCAATATGTGATAAAGGTGCTCACTTTGGAATCGCTGTGAGTCATTCTCATAGAAGATCTAATAAGATGTGGAAATCTAATGTGAAGTCTGTTAAGGTTAACGTTAATGGTGCAGCAAGAAAAATGTATGTTTGTACTTCCTGTCTTAGATCCGGAAAAGTGGAACGCGCATAAGGAAAATGATGGGTGTCAGGGGGATCTTGACACCCTCTTTTTTTATTTCAATTTTTATATAAATCAATTGCAAAATAGATTATAGCCTAAAAGCAGGCATAAAATAATAATACATATTGCTAAGATGCCATTGGTAATGAAAAGCATAATTGTCATTCCGATGGCGATCCAGAATAAGATAAACCCGCACATTCTCTTCATGATAACCTCCTGTCTACCGACAATTACGGTGTATCAAATGGAGGGATCTCCATTGCATAACTATAATAATATATTATGCAGGTGCTTTGCGTGTTATCTCAATTATGATGAAAACATCGGATTACATTTGGATTACATTTACAGAAGCGGTTGACTTAAAGCATAGACCGGCAGAATTATTGATATAAATGATATTGATATCGGAAGGAATGGTTATACTATGAAAGAAAGGATTATTTTCCTAGGGTTCCTTTAAGCTATGCTTTTCAAATGCCAATTTTGCAGGTATAATAGTATTATGATAAGGATTTTAGGAATACACTAATCCGGGTGTGTTACGGCGACAGGTGGAATACCGGTTCTGTGGATTGGTATTGGCTGTGCCATCGCTCAAATTCGTAGGATGTTGATTGAATGGAGGTTTCGCATGAAAGGACATATGATTACGCAAAACGGTGAAATAGTAATTGATAACGACGTATTGGCGAAATATGCCGGAGCTTCGGCAGTGGAATGCTTTGGTGTAGTTGGCATGGCCTCCGTTAACATGAAGGACGGAATTGTTAAGCTTCTGAAGCGGGATAATTTAAGCCATGGTGTGAATGTTACGTTAGAAGACAACAAAATTACAAATGACTTGCATATTATCGTTTCCTATGGTGTGAGCATTTCTGCGGTAGCTGATAATCTGATCAGCAACGTGAAATATAATGTTGAGGAATTCTCAGGACTTGAGGTAAAGAAGATTAATATTTACGTTGAAGGGGTAAGGGTTATTGACTAAATTCAGTCTATGACCAATCCTGAGATGCCAACGTTTAAGGAGGAAGAACCAGTGGTTATTAAAACGATAGATGCGACAACTCTGAAGAAGATGTTTCTTGCCGGAGCAGCAAGCATTGAAGCAAAAAAAGAATATATTAATGATTTAAATGTATTTCCTGTACCTGACGGTGATACAGGTACGAATATGACATTAACCATCATGTCGGCAGTAAAGGAAGTAAATGCGCTTCAAAATCCGACCATGGAAGAGTTGGCCAAAGCGATATCGGGTGGTTCACTGCGCGGTGCCAGAGGCAATTCCGGCGTTATTTTATCCCAGTTATTCCGCGGTTTTGCAAAGGAAATCAAGGACTGTAAGGAAATCAATGAGACAATCATGACCAATGCGATCCAGAAGGCTGTTGAGACAGCTTACCGCGCTGTTATGAAGCCGAAGGAAGGTACCATCCTGACCGTAGCCAGAGGAGCAGCAGAGAAGGCAGCACAGCTGGTATCAGAGACGGATGATTTGACTGTGTTTGGCCGTGAGGTGATCGGGCATATGGAAGTGGTCTTAAAGAACACTCCGGAGCTTCTTCCTGTATTAAAGGAAGCTGGTGTAGTAGATTCCGGCGGACAGGGTCTGCTTGAAATTGTCAAAGGCGCTTACGATGCTTTCCTGGGCAAGGAGGTATCCTTGGAAGTATCCTTTATCAGTACAGCCTCCAACGAAGCTCCCCAAGCAGCAAGGGAGCGTATCTCCACAGATGATATAAAGTTCGGCTATTGCACCGAGTTTATTATCATGCTGGATAAAGATTTGAAAGACAATCTCAAAGATTTGAAAGACAATTCCAAAGATTTGAAAGACAATCTTGTAAAATATAATATTGATACTGAGAATGAATTTAAAGCTTATTTAGAAACAATCGGTGATTCTCTTGTGGTCGTATCGGAAGATGACGTTGTTAAGGTTCATGTACATACGAATGA
>JAEZFH010000329.1 GCA_023437885.1 Bacillota bacterium
GGATAAGACAAAGCAGCAGGCGATCCGTTCCGCCGGGGAACTGGTAACTGCAAAGCAGGAGGACCTGGAGAGGGTAAGACTGCAATGGGACAGAAAGCTTGCTGCTTCAGATAAGGATCTGAATAAGGCGATGGAGAAGCAGAGGAAGGCACAAGAGGTATGCGACCGGATTCAGGAGAAGAGCTATGACTATGGGGAAACGCTGCAAGCCAGGGAAAGCCAGCTGGAAAGTGCAGAAAGAGCTCTTGAGGATGCCAGGGAGACCCTGGAGGCAGCTAAGAGGAAGGATACCAAAACAGCGCGTTCCAATCAGACAAAGGATAAGATAAATCAGATTTCCGACGAGCTTCTTACCCTGGAGGTGGAGAAGCAGAAGGAAGAAGTGGAAGCGGTAAAGGAGCTGCTCAGGCAGGAGGGGCAGGTGCTTTCTCCGGCAGCGGGGAAGATTCGGCATATTGGCCTCAGTGTGGGCAGCAGAGTAACAGGCACGGAGAAGCTGTCCATATCCATGGAGGATTATGGTTTTCGGGCAAAGGTATCCAAGGAGGATGTGAAGCATCTGGCGGCCGGGGATGAAATCAATATCCGGCGGGGCAACAACAGGAAGGTCATATCAGCTGCAATAGAGAGCATAGGCCAGGAAGATGCTCAGGGATTGTCGGAGATCACTGCTGTGCTCCCCGAGGGAGATTATACCGCAGGAGAATTTGCAGGCTTCACTGTAAATAAAACCTCAAAGCAATATAGACAGACGCTGCCGCTGCAGGCAGTACGAATAGACTCGAATAAGGTGAATTATGTTCTGATCATCGGGGAGAGCAATACCAGCCTCGGCAAGGAACAGGTTGCATACCGGGTGAATGTGGAGGTATTGGAAAAGGATAGTCAGACAGCCGCAGTGGATATCGCAGTCGGTTCGGAGGATCAGATTATTATCAGCAGCAGTAAAAGCATTGAGGAAGGTGACCGGGTACGGATCTATGAGGAGAATGAATAGCAGTATCAAACGAAGCGCAGGCTTTCTTCTTCTGTTTGCAGCAGTATATATTCTATGGGGAATGGCGGTATATTATGGTCAGTATGTCAGGGATCACTACCAATCCGTCAGCATCCGGATGAAAGAAAGCACGGTGGCAGAGCGTATGCTTGCTCAGATGGCAGAGCAGGAAAAGGAAAGGGGAAACCGGGAATTTGCGGGTATTGCTGCCTGGAACCAGAAGGAGAACCAGTTCCTGGAATGCGATACGCTGGGGACAAAGGCGGAGACCCGGCTGATTGAAGTATACGGTGCTATGGAGAATGTATATCCAATTCAGCTCCTCAGCGGATATATACCGGCAGCAGACGACAATCAAGGCTGTCTGATTGATGAGGATACTGCATACCGCCTGTTTCATACGGCGGATTCTCTGGGAAATTCATTAATCTACGATGGCAGGCGATATTATGTCCGGGGAATCCTTCGTTCTTTTGAGGAAGTATGCCTCATAGCCCGGGACTCAGCAGAGAAAAGCTACTCTAATCTTGAGCTTGCCTTTGTGGCTTCTGACAACAGCGGGCAGCTTGCCGCGGATTTGCTGAGGCAGTATGGAATAAGCAGCCGCTATACCCTGATCGACGGATACCTGATCTCGAGAAGCCTTACTCTGATCTATCTGCTGCCTGCATGGCTTCTTGGCTTTTGCCTGCTTTATGATCTGTCGGCAGTACTTTGGAAGAGAAGAAGAATTCCGTTTCAGGCGGTTGGCCTGGTGTTGGGGGTAGTCTGCCTGTGGCCTTTGCTATCCTGGATGATGGAGTTTAAACTGTTTCTTCCCCAGCAGCTGCTCCCTACACAATGGTCTGATTTTTCCTTCTGGAGCAGAAAATACGCTGCGTTCCTGGAATGGAAGGAGGATATGGCTTATATCGACCCGAATTATAAGGATATTCTGTTAAAGCAGTATATCAGGGGCTGCGTATCCCAGACTATAATAGCTGTGGTTGGTATGCTTGCGTTGATTGTTCATGAACGAATGCTTTATTTCGATAACCGCCGGGCCGGCCGGTTCCTTCTGGCGGCATTGCTGGAAGGCGCTGCCGTATATCTTCTATTTGCTTTTGGGAAAATATTTACTATTCCGAGGGCTTACCTGGGCATGCCCATATTCTATATGCTGGCATTGGATTGCTTCCGGTGGGGGAAGGAACGGATCAGAAGCTGGAAGGAAAGCCTCCGTTAAGGTGGAACATGCTTTTGTTTCCGATAATATGGAAGTACGTTTTTATGATAAGGAATGAATAGGAGCTCTTTACAATAATTATTTAACATAGTATACTTCTATATTAAAGGAAATAATAACATCTCCCAGCAATCAGGATGCCATAGTAACAGAGCACCTTCGGAAGTCCATACCGCTTCCAGGCAGCTTGTATTACAGGAGCCATGCCGGGGTATCGCAGGATACAGAGCAGGACGGCATCAGAACCTATATTGCGGCAGATGAAAGTTATGGAAGAAATCCGGAGGAGTACAGGAAATGAATAATAAATTAAAGACCAACGTGTCAATATTACTAAAAGGCTTTGTGATTGGCTCTTCAATGAGCGTACCTGGAGTCAGCGGCGGTACCATGGCAATCTTGCTGGGGATTTACGACAAGCTCATCAGCTCCATCAGCAATTTTTTGAAGGATCTCAAGGGAAATATTCTGTTTTTGATGAAATTCTGTATCGGTGCGGCAGCAGGGATCGGTTCATTGGCTTTTGTGATTAAGTGGCTGCTGGAGAAATTTCCTCTGCCGGTATCCTTTTTCTTTCTGGGAGCGGTAATCGGGGGTATCCCGGCATTGTATAAAAAGACAAAAGCAACAAAGCTGAAACTGTCTTCTGTCATCTATTTCCTGATTGGCCTGGTGCTTGTGATATCCATAGGCTTTATTCCGACAGGTAATTTTGATATCAGCACAGGATCCGGGATCAGCCATTATCTTATGATATTGGTGACGGGCATCATTATCGCTCTTGCACTGGTGCTTCCGGGCATCAGCACCTCCCATATGCTCCTGGTACTGGGAATGTATGATACAATGCTGGCAGCAATCACCGGCTTTGATATAATTTATATCGGTGTGATTGGGATATCTACGGTGATCGGTATCTTCCTGATTACAAAGCCCATCGAATGGACGATGAATAAATTCCCCCACCAGACCTACTGTATGATTATCGGGTTTGTTCTGGGGTCGACCTCCGAGATCTTAAGAGATAAAATAATACCTGCGATACCGGCCTCTGCCGGCTTTTCCTGGTGGATACCGTCAGTGCTCTTATCCGTTGCGGCTTTTGTATTGGGATATTATGCAATCTTATTCCTGTCGAGATTTTCAAATGATTGATCACTGGCGTATTTGAAGCAGTCTGTTTTCTGATAACGGCTGCTGTTCTTCCGGCTTTGCGGAAGGTACCTTATATCTTGCTTCGTAAGTAATACAGAGCTTCCCTTCTTGTGGTAAAATATAGGATTTGGTTATCAATATCATACCGGAGCTTTGCTTCAGCCTCAATACGTCTCATCTGCATCTGGGTAACGGTTCTTCGATGCACAGATGCGATCATATCCAGGGTGAGCAAGGCTTGCCGGATAACCTCGGTCATATAGGGGATGCTGTCCTGAGAGATGGGATCCAGTCGTTCCATGTTGGCATACATGGAATATTCCATGGCTTTAAAATGACGCAGCAGGGAAAGCAGTTCAACACTAAAATCTGTTATCTCAGATTTATCCAAATATCCTGCAAGCTCGATACAAACTATCTTATTGTAATGATTGACCTCAAGCTTATACATGATTTTCTCCTTAATAGAGTACTTTAACATACTAATTATAACATAAAATACTAAAATATGACAATCCTTGTTTCCGGATATTTGATAATGTTCCTGTTGTTCCGTCAGGAAAAACATGCTATACTTTACTCTGTTGCAGGAAATATCAGGCACATGGAAGAGGTCAGCGTTAGATTTTGAAATGACTATAATATTATTACATAAGAGGAGCTTATGAAACTGATTGAGTTACCGGTTAATACTTTAGTAGAATTGCAGTTTTATTTTGCAGGAAAACGCTACAGGGTAGGGGTAGGCTTGCTGTACAAAGGAACAAAGGCCGTCTACGTATCTGCGATTAAGAATGCTGGAAAAACGGTTCCTGCCGCGTATCTGTATAATGTTCATCTCATTTACCGTACACCAATGGGATTGTATATATTTAAGAAGGTAGCGCTCCGGTCCATATCCTACAACGGACAGAAATTATATGCGGTTCAGACAGAAAATGAAGCCTATATCGTAGATCACAGAAAAGCCTACCGTATCTATATCGGTAAAAATATATCAGCCAAGGTGATAACGGAGGGAAAGACGGAAAGCATCCGATGCATCTTAAAGGACATCAGTATGAGTGATATGGGGATATTGTATCATGTCCAGCTCGAGCCCTCGGCTCAGATTGAGATATCCTTCCGGGTCAACCAAAATGACAAGGAAACCTTGCTGGGAACAATAGTCCGGGTAGAGGAGTATAAAAATGGTTCCGGATATTTATATATCTGCGAATTTACCGAGCCCAACGAAACCATTGGAAAATTTGTAACCTGCCAGATTGAAAAGATTAATAAAGGGAATGAAGGAAGGGATGAAAGGAAAGTCTGATGCCGCTTTGGTGTATCAATTTTCCTTCCGTCCTTTTTATATTATAGAAAAGTTCCCTGACAGACAATTTATTAGAGATCATTTGTAATTGTGTAAAAATTAGATTAAAAACTCGCATTTGCAGTAAAAATCTGCTATACTCAATTCAGGTTGTGAAAGAAGGGGGTCTACAAAGTGTTAACGGTCTATTTATGTTTTTTTGCCGGCGGAGCAGTCCTTCCCTTACTCAGTGTATTTATGGGAGCCCTTGGTGGCGGCTCGGATACCGACGTCGATCTGGATACCGATCTTGATCTGGATGCGGATATCGGCGTGGATGCCAATATCGATGTGGAAACAGATATCAGTATGGATACGGATCTGGATACGGACCTGTCTCCGGCAGGAGCGGAGGTGGATGTAAGCTCAGCCTTTTCCATCGGCTTGCTTCCTACCTCCCTGATGTCGTTATCGGCTCTGGCGGTAGCCTTTGGAGCAGTGGGGGCTATTATGACACTGACAGGCAGGGGGCATGTTATAACACTTATAATTGCAGCGGTTGTAGGATATGCCGCATCCGTGGTTGTTCAAACAATTATAAAAACGCTCAAAAGGATACAGACGAGGAATTACGGTATCAATGAAAATGAACTGCTGCTATATGACGGAAAGGTGATCGATACCATTCTTCCCGGCCAGTTGGGAACGGTTAGTTTCCACACCTTGAAGGAGGTACATGTGAGCTATCCGGCCAGATGCGCGGATACCGGACTCAGGCTCGAAGCAGGGCGAATTGTAAGGGCCCTGGAGGTTCAGAACGGAGTCTGTCTTGTTGAGCCAAAGAATAAATATGAATGACACTGGGAACAAGTACGGCTTTGCAGGAGTTCGCAAACATAGTGGAATCGATGCGGTGCTGTACATGGATACCAACAAGTTGATGGATATCAATTTGCCGGTACACATATAACAATATAATAAAATGGAGGGATAAGAATGGTTTTATTAGTAAGTGACAGAATTAATTTCGGTCCAATCATCATCACTGTTCTGGCAGTGGCAATCGGTATCTTTATTCTGGTGAGTATCTTCAGCATGTGGAAGAAGGTTCCACAGGACAAGGCGATGGTAGTAACCGGTATGAAGAAGAGGATTATTACCGGCGGCGGCGGAGTAGTGCTTCCAGTTTTAGAGCGTACGGATACAATCTCTCTCGGTAACATCCAATTGAATGTGAATACCTCACAGACGATGTCATCCCAGGGTGTTCCCATTGATGTTGCGGGTACCGCGGTAATTAAGGTAAGGAATACCCATGAAAGCATCTATCTGGCAATTGAACAGTTTAGTGGGATCAATGAGAATCAGATCCAAACCTCCATCGCGGAACAGGTTACCTTAATCCTGGAAGGAAAGCTTCGTGAAATTGTTGCTTCCATGACGGTGGAGCAAATATATAATGACCGGGAAGCCTTCTCGGCCAAGGTTCAGGAGGTTGTAGGAACCAAGATCGGAGAGATGGGACTTGAGCTGAAGGATTTCTCCATCAAGGATGTGAATGACACCAATGGATATATCAAGGCTTTGGGTGCCAAACAAATCGCAGAAAAGAAAAAGGATGCGGAAATCGCCCAGGCACTGGCTTTAAAGGAAGAGTCCATTAAGAAATCGGAAGCGACTAAAGAAGGCGAGAGAGCACGGCTGGAGGCACAGACCGAGGTAAGTGCTGCCATGAAGGAAAAAGAGGTACAGGAAGCGCAATACCGAATTGAACAGGAATCTGCCAAAGCAAAGGCGGATGCCGCATATGAGATACAGAAGAGCATTACCTATAAGGATGTCATTGCAGCACAGATGGAGGCAGATATCCTGCGCCAGCAAAAGCAAAAGGAGCTGCAGGAAGCCCAATTGCAGGTTGAGATAGCAAGAGAGCAAAAGCAGACTGAATTGGAGCAGCGCCGTGCTGAAAAGACCCGCGAAGAGTTAAAAACGAAGGTAGTAGAGCCGGCAAATGCGGACAGAGAACAGAAGAAAGCAGAAGCGGATGCAAAGAAATATGCTCAGATTGCCGATGCCGAGGCGAGAGCGGAAGCCAAGAAGGCAGAGGCATTAGCGGAGGCAGAGGCTATCAAGCTGAAGGCGCAGGCCCAGGCGAATGCGGAAGCTATCAACGGTGAAGCAAAAGCAAAGGCCATCAGTGCGGTAGGTCTTGCGGAGGCCGAGTCCATTAAAGCGAAAGGACTCGCAGAGGCAGAAGCCATGGAGAAGAAGGCGGAAGCGTATAAGAAGTATACCGGAGCTGCGATGGCAGATAAGCTGATCGAAAAGCTTCCTGAGATTGCCAAGTCAATTGCCGAGCCCCTGGGACAAATCTCCGATATAAAGATTTATGGCGGAGGAGTAGAGAGTGTTACGGATAATGTTCCTACGGTATTGGCCAAGGTATTCGATACGGTTCAAAGTTCGGTAGGAATTGACATGAGGAGTATTGTCATGGCAGACAGTCTGGAGGCAAGAACCACTAAAAATATTAATGTGAATGGAATTGGCGGGGATGTGATTGATGAAGTAATCAAATAATAATACAAGATGGGCGTGCTGCAAAACTGTTTTCATGATGCAGCACGCCCTTTCTTTCGCTTGAAATGAACACCGGAAGTATTCGTTTCAAGCTTTGTACTGATTCCGGAGCAGCGTATTAATCCTTTACAGTGATATTGCCGCTGGTGGTTGATATCTCTATGCGGTGAACCGGATTGTTTCCGACGGTGCCGTCTGCATAATCCCCATCCTTCTGAAAATTTAAGCTGTTATCAAAATAAGTATTGATCTCCCCGCTGGAGGTTTCGGCATTGAATTCAAAGCTTAGTCCGGAAGGGAGCCGGAAGGTTACATCCCCGCTGGAAGCATTCGCTGAGATATTCTCGTTCAGGAGAGATGCATCATCGGTAAAGTCAACCGTAATATTACCGGAGGTGGTTTCAAAGCTGCCGGCTCCGGCCTGCTCCAGGATACGGAGATCCCCGCTGGAGGAGGAAACGCGGAGGAAGCCGCTGCAATCGGAAAGCTTTATGACACCGGAGGTGGTTTCAATATCTTTATTGCCGGAGGAATCCTTAATTGTGATATCTCCGCTGGAGGCGTGTGCACTTAGCTTGCCTGTATTCCCCTGAATGGTAATGTTACCTGAAGTGGAGGAGAGATCGCTGTCGCCGTCTCCGCCTAAAATCCGGATGTCCCCGCTGGAGGAGGAGAAGCTCCGGCTTCCCTCTGCCTTATCAAAGCGGATGTTACCGCTGGAGGTGGAAGCATCTATATTTTTGGCAAAGACTTCATTAAAGTATATATCTCCGCTGGAGCAAGAAGCATTATAATCGCTCAGATGAAGAGTCAGGTCCGAGCGAATGTTGCCGCTGGAGGTGGAAGCAGAAAGACGGCCGGTATAAGCGGAGGGAAGGTATACCTCAACATAGCCTGAATAATGATAGAATAACCAGCTTTGCCGTATTCGGTCACCTCCGCGCAGGGAAAGCCCGGAACTGGTCTGTTTCACCTGGGTAAGCTCCCTTTCCTCAGGAACGATACTCATGTATTCCATAAGCTTCAGTTCATTCGTGTCACTTTCATATAGTATGATATCATCCATGGAATATTCGAGAGTCAGGTTCGTTATCCCGTCCATATTATAACTGCTGGTATGTACCAGCGTCGCATTGGCATTCATGAAGGAGGTGCGGGTACCGCCGGTGCCAATGACGTAGGTCATAAGAAGGATTAATGCGATTGCAATAGCACCGAAGACCGCAATTATTGATACTATGAACTTTTTCATTTTTTCAACTCCTTTAAGCGAAAAATCAGCTCGACAATTGCCTGGACACAGGCAGCGGCAATGAAGATAATCCAAGTCGCATACCAGGCAAAGGTAGCAAAGCTGGCAGCAAAGTAGAGCAGCAGGGTTAAGGTCCATACAATACAGGTTACCGCTCCCTTAATGGACTTGGTCTTGACAGCATCACTTTTCCATTCTTTAAAATCCTCTACAATAGTATCTTCCTTCTTACGGTATCTGGGATACATATTCGATACATAGACCAGCATACAGGTAGGTATGATTGCAAGAAATACCATGACAGCCAGCCCGATCGTGGAAAGGTCTAATGGACTGTACATATCAAACAGCGCGAAGGTCAGGAACAGAAATACACTGAAAATATACAGACCCACCGCGGCAGTTTTAATAATGGCTATTTTCCTGGTTCTCTCTTCATATTCCTCCCGGTCGTTAATCTGCGCGGCTTCCAGTCCGCGAAAGAGCTCCGACACATTGCCGATGGAGCTTACTACATGCTTGAAGGCATCATCGGAGGATACACCATTGGCAATCAGGTCCTGGTACCGTTCCTCGGAATTCGCTAATAATTCCTCCTTGAGTTCAAATGCCTTTCTGGTCTTGGGAGCGCCTTCAAAAAGCTTTTCAATATGATTTCTTAACCGTTCATTCATAAGATAATCCCTCCATCTACTTTAATAATTTATCAATGATGTCTTTTGCATTCGCCCAGTCTTTTTTATACTCCAGATATACCTCACGGCCCTTTTCCGTAATAGCATAATATCTGCGCCTCGCCCCCACATTCTCATTACCCCAGTAGGAGATAATCAGCCCGGATTCCTCCAGGCGCCGGAACGCGGAATACAGGGTGGCTTCCTTTAACTCATATAAGTTATTGGTTTTTTCCATGATTTCTTTGTTGATCTGATAACCGTAGCTGTCGCCCTCAATCAAGTGGGATAGAATGATGGGCTCCGTATGACCACGAATTACGTCCGATGTAATCGACATGGTAAATACCTCCTTTATTTAAGCTATATTATATTCATACATACCTCGCCTGTCAAGGTATATTTTGAAATAATATATATTATCTGAAAAGATATATAAAGGAAGAAGTCTGAATGGAGAGGATTTCA
The DNA here is from genome assembly GCA_023437885.1 of Bacillota bacterium. GTDB lineage: Bacteria > Bacillota > Clostridia > Lachnospirales > Lachnospiraceae > Mobilitalea. Next base: position 9,646 of record JAEZFH010000329.1, read on the forward strand.
TATTTTTAGATTAAAAATACATTAAGTTCGTTGAAACAAAAATGGAACATGTTATAATAGCTGTAGAAATCCATTGGAAGTCTGTACCAGTCGTATAGTAAGGCCAGGGCTTTTAACGGAGAGGGGGGAAGCCCTCAAAACTATAAATCTATCATGCTATAAGGGAGGATCGGATATGTTTAGGAAATGGGTAAAAAACGGTATCATCATAATGCTCCTGTTGTCAATTGTGGTGTTCCCGAATAATCTGACAGCTGCAAAGGCGGCTTCCGTCTACGATGATGTGGCAAAGCAAGCTCAGACAACAGCGAATCTGCTGGCATCCTATTATGGAGCCACCAGTGTCCAATATGCACTGATGGACCAGGGAGAGATTGTTGTCTCCGGCCAGTCAGGCGTATATGCCAAAAATAATGATACAAAACTGGACAGCGGGCATATGTACGGTATCGGTTCTGTAAGTAAAGTATTTACCGCAGCAGCCGTAATGCAGTTGGTGGAGAGCGGAGAGGTAAATCTGGATAAGTCCGTGGTAAAATACATCCCGGAATTCAAGATGGCAGACCCCCGGTATAAGGACATCACAGTTCGAATGCTCCTGAACCACTCCTCCGGCTTGCTGGGCAGTACCCTCAGCAATTCGATGCTGTTTGGAGACAGTGATACCCTGGGTATGGATATGCTGCTTGAGAATCTGAAGAACCAGAGGCTGAAGGCTGATCCAGGGGCCTTTAGCGTATATTGCAACGACGGCTTCAGCCTGGCTCAGCTGCTGGTAGAGCGGGTAAGCGGCCTCAGCTTTTCCGAGTATCTGAACAAGAATATTTCAAAGCCCCTTCAAATGACAAATACAAAGACTCCCCAGGATCAATTTGACCGCGTACAGTTAGCCAAAGTCTACAAAGCAGGATCCGATACGGAGCTGCCGGCAGATGCGGTGAATGCCATCGGGGCGGGAGGCATCTACTCTACTGCCGAGGATTTATGCCGGTTTGCACAAATCTTTCAATATGGGACAGATACCGGAGTGCTGTCCAAGACCTCCGCGAAAGCTATGGCGGAGAGGGAATACCGGTCCGGCTTGTGGTATCCCGAATCAAACTCTCTGTTCTCCTACGGTCTTGGCTGGGACAGCGTGGATACCTATCCCTTTAAGGAGTACGGAATAAAAGCTCTGGTAAAAGGAGGGGATACTCTGCTGTACCATGCAAGCTTGGTGGTTCTGCCGGAAAAGAACATGTCAATGGCTGTAGTCCTAAGCGGCGGAGCCAGTGTCTATGGGCAGACCTTTGCCCAGGGGATCTTGCTTCAGGCATTGCTGGCAAAAGGAGAAATCAGTGAAATTAAAGCAGATAAAACCTTTACTATTCCGGTGAAGGCCGAAATGCCGGAGAGTGAGAAGAAATACGGAGGTTTTTATGCCTTTTCCGGCGGAGTTGTTAAGATAGAGATCAGTACCTCGGGAACCTTAAGCTTATACAACGGCAACGCCCCGACACAGAAGTTCTTATATACCGGAGACGGCAAATTCTATTCCTCCGACGGAAGCACTTATCTTTCCTTCCGGGAGGAAAGTAACGGGAATACCTATCTGTTCATGGAATCCTATGGAAGTTTACCGGGCCTGGGTCAGCTTGCTGACTCAAATTATCAGGTCCAGAAGATAGAGGAGAATTCGTTATCCAAGAAGGTGAAGACAGCTTGGAATAACCGGGTGGGAAAGCGCTATTTCCTGCTCAATGAAAAATATTCCTCCCAGGTATACGCTCTCAGCTCCCCGATTACAAAGCTGGAATTAGCCGAAGGTATCAAAGGGTATTGTTTCGGTGCCAAGATAATCGATGAAAATCTGGCGCAGCCCCAGATTCAGATCCCCGGCTTAACCGGAAGGGATTTGTCCGACCTGCAATTTAATACCAAGTCAAAAACAGAATATTTAACTATTGGAGGAGCGTTATTTATAACGGAGGAAGCTGTTAAGCCGATGTCCGCCAAGACCTCCTTCCAGGTTACGATCGGTGCGGACGGCTATTCTAAATGGTATAAGAT
>JAEZFH010000365.1 GCA_023437885.1 Bacillota bacterium
GTCCAGTGCTGTTGTTAAGGATATTGCAGGAACACAGAATACAACATCCGCATCTTCAGTTACCACCAAAGGCTTTAATTCATTAATTAAGGCAACGGTTTCTGCCGGAGTCTTATTCATCTTCCAGTTGCCGGCTATAATCTTTCTACGCATATTAACCTCCTGCTGCCGCGATAACGGCTTACATATTAGTATACTTTAATAAAGTATGAAAGAAGCTACATGACTGACGCGATAGCACTTCTTTATAAATTGTAACAAGCATTTTCCAAAAAATCAACTAATAATAAAGAACGCTTTTTATTCCTATGATAAAAGTCAATTACACATCAGCTTTCTGCCGATGTGCAATTGACTTTATGAAAGCCGTACTTGCCGGCTTTCATTTATCATTCTATTCATTATGTCCGTGTATTATTTATCATTTGCTGCAGCTATGCCGGGAAGCTCCTTACCCTCCAGGAATTCCAGGGAAGCTCCGCCGCCTGTGGAGATATGGGACATCTTATCACCGAAGCCTAAGATATTAACCGCAGCTACCGAATCACCACCGCCGATAATGGTAGTAGCATCAATTTCTGCCAATGCCTTTGCCATTGCAATCGTACCGGCAGCAAAATTGGATAATTCGAATACACCCATCGGTCCGTTCCATACAACTGTCTTGGCATCCTTAACCGCATCTGCGAAAAGCTCACGGGTCTTCTCGCCGATATCAAGGCCTTCCCAATCAGGCTCAATCCCACCGCGTTCTACGGTTTTGTAAGGCGCATCGTTGGAGAATTCCTGTGAAACAACAGTATCCACCGGAATTAATAATCTTACGCCATTCTTCTTTGCCTTCTCCATCATCTGCTTTGCATAGTCGATATAATCAGGCTCCATTAAGGACTTCCCTACTTCTTCCCCAAGTGACTTCATAAAGGTGTAGGCCATTCCGCCCCCGAGGATCAGAGTGTCCACCTTATCAAGAAGATTGTCGATCACGGAAATCTTGCTGGACACCTTGGATCCGCCGAGAATTGCTACAAAGGGTCTCTTCGGATTATTCACCGCATTGCCAAGGAATTCAATCTCCTTTTGCATTAAATAACCAACTACGGAGGTCTCAACAAACTGTGTGATCCCAACATTGGAGCAGTGAGCTCTATGAGCGGTACCAAAAGCATCATTTACAAATATATCACACAGAGAAGCCAGCTCCTTGCTGAATGCTTCGCCGTTCTTTGTCTCCTCAACTCTATAACGGGTATTCTCAAGAAGAACTACATCGCCTTCCTTCATTGCGTCTACCGCAGCCTTCGCATTTTCTCCGACTACATTATCGTCCTTGGCAAATTTAACCTCCTGTCCCAGCAGCTCGGCCAGTCTTACCGCAACGGGAGCCAGGGATAATTCCGGCTTCGGCTCACCCTTGGGTTTTCCTAAATGGGAGCACAGGATTACTTTGCCGCCATCACCGATTAATTTTTTGATCGTCGGGAGTGCCTCCACAAGACGCACCTCATCGGTAATCCTTCCCTCCTGCAACGGAACATTGAAATCACATCTTACCAGGACTCTTTTTCCTTTAACATTGATATCATCAACAGACTTCTTGTTTAACATAAACTTTCTCCTTTCAATACTATGTTTTCAATTCAGGAATTAACGCTATGTTATCTATGATTGAATTTCTGATTATTGATTACGCGAAAAAACTCTCATTCCTTCCCGTGAAATGAATAAGGGTCCGGTCCTGAGAGACCGGACCCATGATGGATCAATTAAGCATGATTAAATATCTTATGCTAATTCAGCAAAGTATTTAATTGTTCTAACCATCTGGCTTGTATAGGAATTCTCATTGTCATACCAGGAAACAACCTTAACCAAGGTCTTGCCATTCTCAAGGTCAGTAACCTTAGTCTGGGTAGCATCGAATAAAGAGCCATAGGTAATACCGATAATATCGGAGGATACAAGCTCATCCTCTGTATAACCATAGGATGCACTCTGTGCTGCCTTCATTGCTGCGTTGATATCAGCCTTGGATACCTTGCCGTTTACAACTGCAACCAATTCAGTGGTGGAGCCTGTCGGAACAGGTACTCTCTGTGCAGCGCCGTCCAACTTACCACTTAACTCAGGAATTACAAGGCCGATTGCCTTAGCAGCACCTGTGGAGTTGGGAACGATATTTACAGCTGCAGCACGAGCTCTTCTTAAATCACCCTTCGGATGAGGTCCGTCAAGAGTCATCTGATCACCGGTATAAGCGTGGATTGTTGTCATGAAGCCCTTCTCGATGGTTGCTAATTTATTTAAAGTATCTGCCATAGGAGCCAAGCAGTTAGTTGTACAGGAAGCTGCGGAAATAATAGTATCGGTTGCCTTTAATGTATCTTCATTAACACTGAATACAACGGTAGGAAGATCATCGCCTGCCGGAGCGGAGATAACAACCTTCTTAGCACCTGCATCAATGTGAGCCTGAGACTTAGCCTTGGAAGCAAAGAAGCCTGTACACTCAAGAACTACGTCTACACCAAGCTTGCCCCAAGGTAAATCAGCCGGATTCTTCTGAGCATAAATCTGGATCTCCTTACCGTCTACTACGATGGAGCTCTCTTTTGCTACAACCTCGTGACCAAGATATCTACCCTGTGCGGAATCGTATTTTAATAAGTGTGCTAACATTTTAGCATCTGTTAAATCGTTGATAGCTACAATCTCGTAACCTTCTGCGCCGAACATCTGTCTGAATGCAAGACGGCCGATACGTCCAAAACCATTAATTGCTACTTTTACTGCCATGATTATATTCCTCCTAATTATTTAAATTTATAATATACTGCTTAATGTACCGATAAACTGGTCTCCCTGCTAATTGCTTGCTGGGTACATTTGAGACAGCAATTAATCAATGTAAATACATGAAATAAAGAACAAACTTCTTAACCGGGATATGAACCGGAATACATTGACAAAATTTTCTCAATCCAAATTTATTTTACCTAATTTAGAATAAAATATCAAGAGCTTATTTCTCTATTTCTTGAATATTATGAATATGTTACTATTTTATATTTTTCATTCATTTTTTTTGTGCAGTTTTGTTGAATCTGCTTTAAGCCAGTTCATTTTCAACAAAATTAACAATATTTAAGGAATGATCTGAAATTCTTTCCAGATTAATAATTGCATCTATAAATATAACACCATTTTCCGGAGTACACAAGCCCTGAGATAAGCGGTCGATATGTCTTTGCCTCAATTTATCCTTCATATCATCAACAATATCCTCTAATTGCTCCACTTCCCTGATATATTCTATGTTTTCCGTTTCTCTCGCACGAATAGCATAGTCGAAGGAATCTACCGCAGTTGCACTTATTTCCGTCAGCTCATTATATGCATCCTCCGAAAGATAAATATTGTTGTGTATCTTCTCCAGTGCCAGATCCGCAAGATTCTCAGCATGATCTCCGACTCTCTCAATATTTGTTATGGTATAGAACAGATTATTAACAATCTGATGCTGCTTTTCTGTAAGAGAAAGATTATTGATTTTAATCAGGTATTCTGTAATAATCTTTTGATGCGCATCAACAATTTTTTCAACCTCCAGCACCTTTTCGGCCTTCTTCTGATTATTGGTGAGCAGCGCCTCCACCGCTTCACGGGTATTGTCCAAGGTGATTTGGCCCATATGAACCACCTCTTTTATAGAATTCTCAACGGCAAAGGACGGAGTTTCCAGTATACGTTCATCCAAATGCCGTAAGGTAACATGAACATCATCCTCCGATACCTCTACCTTGGAATCATCAATAAAAAAGCCTGAAAGCTTAACCAGTGCATTGGCAAACGGGAATAGAATAATAGTATTGGTAACATTAAATAAAGTATGAAAGATGGAAATCTCAACACTGTTGATTTTTGAAGAGGCAAATGCCTGATTTACTCGGAACACAAAGAACATGATAACTCCAAAAATCATAGTTCCGATTACATTGAAGGACAGATGTATCAATGCCGCCCTCTTTGCCGTTTTGTTCGCTCCGACAGAGGACAGAAGAGCTGTGATACAAGTACCGATATTCTGGCCAAGAGTAATAAATATTGCCGAATTCCAATTAACTACTCCTGACATGGCTAATGTCTGCAATATGCCTACCGAAGCCGAGGAACTTTGTATAATCGCTGTAACAATCGCGCCGGCAACTATTCCAAGCAACGGATTTTGTCCCATTATTCTAAAAGCATCTGAAAAAATAGGTGCATCCGCATATGGTTTAATCACATCCGACATAAAGTCAAGTCCAACGAACAGTAAGCCAAAACCCACCAGTATCTCAGCCAAATCCCTTTTTTTCTGATGTTTGGACATCATCATAAAAAAAGCCCCGATCGCGATAAGCACCGGAGCAAAAAAATCAGGCTTCAATACCGCACTCCACTCATTCATCGATACTAACCAAGCAGTTACCGTTGTTCCGATATTGGCTCCCATAATGACACCGACTGCTTGTCCCAGATTCATTATCCCTGCATTAACAAACCCTACAACCATAACGGTTGTTGCGGATGAGCTCTGTATGATACCGGTTACCAGCGTACCAACCAATACAGCAATGATGCGGTTATTAGTGAGATATCCCAATAAACGTTTCATCTTATTACCTGCCGATTTTTGCAGTCCATCACCCATCAGGTTCATACCATACCAGAACATCCCGAGTCCACCAGAAAATAAAAATACCAATTTCACAATCTCAACAAAATTCATAAATTCCTCCCAAACGTACCATTATAATTATGCATAGTTATAATACTACAAATCACTATGTATAATCTACGTTTGTTTTGTTAAATTCATGTAAAATACATTATTTGGAATCTATGTATCCTTAATCCGGCGATTGCAAAAATCCTTCCTGACGCTGAAGCGATAGGAAGGATTTTATTGTATTTTTGTTAAAACTCTGACTAATTATGACCTCAATTTATACTCTAATCGTATCTTGTCTGCAATTAATGCCACAAATTCCGAATTCGTAGGCTTTCCCTTGCCATTGCTTACGGTATAACCGAATAATTCGTCGATTGTATCCATCTTTCCTCTGCTCCAAGCCACTTCAATCGCGTGCCGTATTGCCCTCTCCACCCTGCTGGGGGTTGTCTTATGGCGCTTAGCAATCGATGGGTATAAAAGCTTTGTGATAGAATTCAACATCTCTGCATCGTTTACCGACATCATGATCGCATCGCGTAAGTACTGGTAACCCTTAATATGTGCTGGAACACCGATTTCATGTATGATATTGGTTACATCAGATTCCAGATTACGTTCCATATAAGCACTCTTGTTCTCATATGCACTGACCCTATGGTTATCAATCAGTTTGCTGTGGTAATCTCCTTTAATCTGCTTAATTCTAGATAAAATTACGTTATTGTCAAAGGGCTTCATAATATAGTAATTTGCGCCCAGCTCAAATGCATTCTCTGTAACACCCTCCTGACCGATTGCAGTAATGACAATGAAGGAGGGACTTTTCTTAAATTCGGCGTCCCTTCGAACCTTCTCCATTACTCCAAGCCCGTCCAGCTTAGGCATAATTAAGTCTAATAAAACAACATCCGGCTTCTTCTCTTTGATCATGTCTAAAGCATCAATACCATTCTCAGATTTGCCAACAACCTCGATATCGGAATCTTCCTTCAAAATATCTTCGAGCAGATTCACCATCCTCTCATTGTCATCAACAATAGCTACATTAATTTTACCCATTTACTTTCCAACCTCCATTACATATTTTGTTCTCTCAAAATAAATCCCCTAAGTTTCCTTCCCAAATAGCCTGTATTCTGGGTTGTCCGTATTTCGTATTTTCACTTATCGTGAATTTTCGTGTAGCACTTTTGGTTTCATGTTGTTTTTATGATATAATTATACATCTTGGCTAATTGTGCGTCAATCTTTATCGCTTTAGCAAATTGTACAAAATATAGGCGTCATAATATGACTTTTCTTATTAGTATTTTACATTTTAAGCCATTATGCAACACGAAAACCAAGAACTCCTCCGACAAGTTTTGCAATACCAAATCTTGTAAATTTTTACCATATCTGAATTATAGTCATAAGATTTTCAACTTTCAAATGTTTCTTGTCGCACCATTCGACATAGAAATAAGGCTATTTTTCAAGGAAAAAACGGAAACCACAACATTTTGTATTATTGGAATTAATAAACAATTAATGTGCTGTATAATTAGTATTGAATGAACAGAAATTCATCAAATTTCGTCGATTTCTTTTTATAACAAAAGTTCTCCTTATTCTAAATTATTTACCATGTTCTCTATGAAAGTACCGTAACCTTTCGTTGAATCCTGTATAAATACATGCGTAAC
>JAEZFH010000396.1 GCA_023437885.1 Bacillota bacterium
GTAATCACATTGGAAGCATGACGGATCCCGACCTTTTTGGCCACGGCAGCTGCAGTCAACGGGTAGTCGCCGGTAATCATAAGTATGCGGATACCGGCATGGTAGCAGGCTTTGACACAATCGTCGATGGATTCTCTCGGAGGATCAGCCAGGGCAAGCATGCCGCGAAAAGACAATCTGCACTCTGACAGTACCTCCGGTATTTCATTCATCTCCAGCTCCGCATCTGCAAGTGCTATTACCTTTAAGCCCTGTCCCGAATATTCCTCCAGCTTCTGCTCTAATTCATGCAATTCTGTTTTTGTCAGCGTGCATATGGATAAAATTGCTTCCGGGCTTCCCTTTGCCGCCAGGATGTATTTGTTATCATACAGCCATAACTGCCCCATTACTCTGGTCTCATTGGAAAATGGATACTCCTTAATAAGGCGGTTACCCTCCTCCAATCTGGAGCAAGCCATTACCGCATCTGCCCTGTCCCTGACCTTATTCCCATGCAATCTGCGGCTGCAGCGGCTGCATAGCTGCTCTCCATAATCCAATAAGGCATGTTCCACAGGGTCATGGGTCTCCCTCTTGCAGGCAAGAGCCAATACACTGCAGAATTTACTTTCCTGACGCTGCGCAATACATGCATCTGACACCGATAAACAGTTATGTGTGATGGTTCCTGTTTTATCCAGACACAGGACGGATACGGAGCCCAACGCTTCTATTGCGGACAATCTTCGGATCAATGCCTTTTTCCTGGCCAGTCTCAATGCACCTAGGGAAAAATATACCGATAATATTACAGGAAATTCTCCGGGCACCATGGACAGCGCCAGTACCACTCCTGCCAGCATGCTGTGAACCAGCCGGTGGGAAAGCTCATACTCCGCCAAATTCCAAAAGGTCACCCCGCCCACAAGAAGGAACAGGATTGCCGCAAAATAAGAGCATTGCCGTGCCAGTGTTCCCATCTGACGCTGCAGCAAGGAACGTTCCCGATTACTACCGGCAAGCTTTTCTGCAATTTTACCATATTCCGTGTTATTTCCAATCCGGTCTACAAGCATCCTGCCGGAGCCGAGGGTTACAGAGGTTCCTGCATAGCACCGGTCTTTGGAGATCCCAAACGGAGCCTGCTCCTCCTGGCTGCAACGTACTTCCTTCCACACCGCACTCGCTTCCCCGGTCAAAATGCTCTCATCAACCGCCAAACCACTACCATAGACCAGATGGCCGTCTGCCGGTATCTTAACTCCCTCATATAATAATACCAAATCTCCCGGCAGAAGCTCCTCCTTTGGTATAAGGCACTTCATGCCTTCCCGGATCACCTCAATTTGCGGGTCCGTGATCGCTTTCAGTTTCTTCAGGGCATTTCCTGTTCTGATGTCCTGGAACAGGTTTATTCCAATGACAAAGAGTACAAAGAATATCATAACCATTCCATCCGTCATATCCCCCAGGATGAAATAGATGATTGCGGAACAAGCTAATAATAGATAAATCGGTTCCGAACAGATATGTTTTATTTGCGTTAGAACGCTTTTTCCCTGCTTTACCGTAATTTCATTTCTACCGAAGCTTTTCCTTAGTTCTCTAACCTCCTTCATTGTCAATCCGGTCTGATCTGTCATTTACATTACCTCCCAGCTTAAGGCAAAGCATAGGCAGAGGTGTTCCCGGGCAGAAAAATACCTGTGGAACACATGTCTTAGATACGTTACTCTGTCCCACAGGTTTACCCGTTCCTGTTGCTGAATATCAGCCCGGCCGCACGTCACAATAGGATCGCCGCCTGATCAGATTGTACTGTAGATTGGCTTAATTACGCCTATGCAGTGCAAGGTGATTCCTCTGGTTTATCATATGCCGAAGGGGCTTTATGGTTACAGTGGTGAAAGGAAGCCGAAAAATAACTGATTCTTCGTCAATTTAACAATAGAATTTCATCGAATTATGAAGTATAATTGCTATTTGTTATTCATAATTTTGTAACAATTAGTACATTTTTTCATTTCATTATTATAAATTAGGATGGAGACCCATGAACTACGATTTATTATTCTTAGATGTGGACGGAACTTTAAAACAGGAGCCTGACAGTATTTCGGAAGTAAATAAGACAGCTGTTCTCCGGGCTTGCCAGGCAGGCAAAAAAGTATCCATAGCTTCAGGCAGAAACAAAAACCTGATCCTGGATACTGTCCAGGAACTGCAATTGAATCATTACGGTGCTTCCTATACGGTTGCACTGAACGGTGCCCATATCATTGACAATCACACCGGGCAGACGCTCCACACTGTGCCTATCAGTACACAGCTCACCTATCTTCTGTTTCTTAAGTCTTATGAATTAGACCTGTCCTGCCATGTCTACACAGAAAATTATGTATATTTTAATTACAATGACATTCACTTTGACTGGTACAAAAAAAATGGCTGCAACTGCAAGCTGGTGGACATGGGAAGCCCTGACCTCGGGCTTGAGGAACCGCCCTTGAAATTCTTCATCTCAAGTCAGGACAAGGAAAAGCTGGAATGCTTTCATAAGGAAATGTACTCCATGACAAACGCCAGCTTAAATGCAGAATACTCTACAGCAAATTCCCTGGAATACACCTCCGTCCACGCCAGCAAAGGCTTAGGTATGGAGTATGTTTGCCGCCTTTTCGGAAAATCCCCCTCCCATGCCGTAGCTGCCGGAGACGGTGAGAACGACATCTCCATGCTTAGAATGGCAGGCTTGGGCATAGCTATGCAAAATGCGCTGGAAACCGTAAAAGCCGTAGCTGATACTGTAACCGAGCGCACCTGCTGTGAAGATGGTGTAAATGAAATTATTCATAAATATCTTCTGGTATAATAACTGCTCGCTTTTGTTCAACGTCGAGAGGCAAGCTTTGCGAGGCCCTCTTATGTTTCATCAGAAAACCGAGCTTCGTTTCTGAGATGATAATTGCTGCGAAGATTAAGCCAAAGCCGATAAACAGCCGGGGAGTGATTACTTCGTGATAAAACAGCACAGAGAATAATACACCAAACACAGATTCCAGGCTCATAATAATCGCTGCCGGTGCGGGATGGGTATACTTCTGTCCCACATTCTGCAGCAGTAAGGCGAATGCCGTTGCAAACACGGCGAGGTACAGGAGGGAAGCAATGGATTTTGTATCCCAAACCGTTGGCATGTCTTCAAAAAGCACCCCTATGATCCAGGAATAAACCGCTGCAAAGCCAAACTGCAGTATCGTGAGCAGAATCGGATCTCTTTTACCGGTAAACTTTGCAACCGCAACCATATGCATGGCATAGATAACACCGCTGCCCAAGGTTAGGGCATCTCCCATACGAATCGAGAAATCACCGTCCAAGGACACCAGTCCAATACCGACAATACTTACAAAAGCCGCGATCAGATTGAAGTTGTCCGGCTTTTTCTTATCCACAGGCCAAAAAAAGAACGGTACCAGAACACAGTAAATCGCCGTAAGAAATGCATTCTTTCCCGGCGTAGTATCAGTAATACCAATTGTTTGGAGGCTGTAAGCAGCAAAAAGCAGGGTTCCCAGGATACCTCCTCTGATTAAGTATTCTTTATTTATATCCTTTAATTTTTTGCGGAATAGGATGCACAGTAAGAGGCATCCGATCGTAAACCGGAACGCCAGCAGCATATGAGGCTGTATTACATCCATAGAATTTTTTACAATAAGAAAGGAGCTTCCCCAGATAAATGTTGCTCCGAATAATGCCAATTTTGCCGCAATACCATACTTTTGCTGCGGTGCCTTGTTTTGCTTGAGTACTTCGTTTTGCTTGAGTACTTCGTTTTGCTGTATCTCCTTGTTTTTCTGCAATACTTTATTTTGTTGTAATACTCTGTTTTGAATACTCATAAGTGTCCTTTCCGCTTCATCTGTAACTTTATCCCATTTATTAATCTTCTGTCTGCCTATTCTAACATATTTTTCTTAGGTCTTCAATCATCAATACTTCTATGTAATACCAAAACCATGACTGATTCCGGTTTTGGTATGTTTTCCTGCTATTATGGAATACGGTAATTTCTTCTGGTATGATTTGTATAAACTGACGGGTATGGTGCACCTTCCAGTGGATATTTCATATCACAGGGAGCACATCCGGATTGGCGAAAGCATAAGAACCAGTCCAGGCAATATTGATTTTCACTGACCTGCGTTACCCTATCCATAGCTGCACCGCAGGTTCCCGGAGGCGGCAGGATAACATCGTCACAAGGCTGCCAATTTGCCGGAGTTGCTACCTTCTCACAGTCCGCTTTCTGAAGAGCGATTACGATTCTTTTCACCTCCTGCATATTCCGTCCGGTGGATGCAGGATAATATAAAATCGTTCGAATCATACCGGTGGGATCGATAATATATACTGCCCGGACGGTTGCTGTTGCAGAACTGCCCGGATGCAGCATGCCGTAACTCTTTGCAATATCCATGGAAATATCCGCAATCAGGGGAAAGGTAACCTCCACATGCTTAATGTCCTTCCATACCAGCTCCTTGATTTTCCTTAGCCATGCGATGTGAGAATACAGAGAATCAATCGACAATCCGACTAATTCTGTATTCAGTTCCTTGAATTCATTCATCATGGATGCAAAGGTCATGAACTCTGTTGTGCATACCGGAGTAAAATCAGCCGGGTGGCTGAACAATATTACCCAACTTCCGTAATAGTCCGCCGGAAAATCAATCTCACCCTGTGTTGTCACCGCATGAAATGCAGGTGCCATATCCCCAATCAAGGGCATACGGTTGGATCTTTCTACCTCCATATTATCCCTCCTGTCAAAGCATAAGAAGCCCAGCTGTCTATGGTTGGTTTCACCCGTTTACTTCTATGCTTTTCTATGTCTTTTCCTATTGGATATCCGGAGCTGATTTTTAGCTTCGGATAAAAGCGCTGTCTTTGCGCCGGGAATCCTGATTACAGGAAGATGATTTTACTTCCTGTAATACAAGTTATCGGAAGTCACTCTGTGACTTTCGATATAATGCATTGTTCTTGCACCGGGAATCCTGATTACAGGAAGATGATTTTACTTCCTGTAATATAAAGATATGATTACAGAATTGATCTGCTACAATCAATCTACTGCTTCCTGTGAAAAGAATTTTATACCCCGTTTAGTACAATTTCTGTAATGCTTTCAAAGCACGCTACATCAACAACGATTGCCTGAATCACAAAAAGGCAAATGAATATTCATATTATACGAGCTTAATTTACATGCAACTGAATTATATTCCCTCCCTATGGATTTTATTGAATCAAAAATAAATCCCCTAAGCATGAAAAGGACAGCACACACCACTGGTGCACTGTCCTTTTCATGCTTAAGGGATTTATCTGATATATGTTGAAGGCTGGCTGATATAGCAAAAAACTAGTTATCCTCTAAAATCGTACCGTCTGTTCCGATGGTAATCACTCTCCAGGGTATCATCACTCCGCTGTTTGCCATGGCTGTTTTCACCGCATGGACGATCCCTCCGCAGCAGGGAACCTCCATACGGATTACGGTCAGACTCTTGATCTCATTCATACTAAGAATCTGCGTCAGCTTTATTGAATAATCCACCTCATCCAACTTCGGACAGCCGATCAGCGTAATCTTATTCTTCATAAACTGATGAAAATTACCGAAGGCATAGGCTGTACAATCTGCTGCAATGAGTAAATTTGAATTTTGAAAATAAGGAGCATTGGGAGGAACCAGCTGGATCTGTACCGGCCACTGGCGGAGCATGGAAGGTGCTGCAGAAGGTGCCGCCGTCTGTGCCGCTTGTACCGGAGTCTCTTCTCTATGTAGATTCATTGCTCTGGAACCGGGACATCCCCCATGCTGGTGCACCGGAGCATTTGGCTTCTGCACATTCTTTGCTGCTTTCTGTGCATCCTCTGCTTTTTGCTTAGCAATATTACGGTTCACTTCCTCTTCGTTATATTCCAAGGCTTCCCTTTCTTCAAAGCTGATAGCATTCGTTGGACATACTGGCAGGCAGTTACCCAAACCATCGCAATAATCATCTCTGAGAAGCTTCGCTTTTCCATTCACCAGACCGATTGCTGATTCGTGGCAGGCATCCACGCATAAGCCACAGCCATTGCATAAATCCTCATTAATTCTAATAATTTTACGTATCATTTATTATCCTCCTCTGACGTATCAGAATATTATCTTTGTCAATTCACATCATATTATGTCAGCAAGCAGACATAACCTTATCGCTATGAACAAAACCGTATTCCCGATATTTCACTTACATGATCACACCCATACTTGCATCATGATCACTATGCCTTCATTATATCATGAACATAATACGTGTTCATGATATATAGCTCCGGGCGCATATCACAAGCAAGCTTGCATATGTTCTCTACGCTTCCCATTATATCGCTATTCGGATAATAAATGTGTAGCTATAGCTACAATTCGAACTAAAAGAACAAAATTCCTATTGCCGCAAGAATCACTCCGGCAAAGATCAGGGTCATTCTTCCAAAAGCATACTCCACAATTGCATTCTTGCGAAAATTCTTATGGTAATCCGTACTCTCCCTTTCCATTACGGTTGTCTCTAAATTTGCATAGTTTATCGCATTGGCATTCTTCATGCCCAAACTGCTTAATCCGACGCCGGAGGGATTACCCTTCATGCATGCGAGAATTCCGATGAGAGCAAATACAATTCCCTCCATGAACATAACTTCCTGCACATTGTAATCATAATGCCCTGCAATCAGCAGACCAAAACCTAGTCCAATCCCAGCAAAAAATAATCCGGATATAGTAAGTGTCACCAATCTCCAGATTATGGCTTTGACCTTATCCCTAACGCTAATGCCTTCTTCTGACGAGTGCATCCATTTCCTCCATATTCCCATACATTCACAGCCTTTCCTATCACTAATCTTTTTTAATTGATAAGTTATATGCCTTTTACAAATAAAAAGCTTTTCGGTAGGATAAGTATAGCATTTTGCTAAGGAGATATCATTAGAAATCCGTTAAAAAGCTCCGTGCCTGTATACCATTTTGCGGTGATGGGCACGGAGCTCTCAATATTAATATAATGGTATATCTTGCTTACAAGGGATATCTGGCTTGCAAGGAAGACCTGCTCCGAACGCAGTAAGTGCGCATTCTGGCACGTAGTGCCATACAATAATCACTTGTGATTATTTGTATTATTTCAGACTGCGTTGTTCCTTCTGCTTCTCAATAAAGCATTGATAGCACATCGCTGTGTACCTGTCATTGCCTCCGATTAAGATTTGCTCACCCTCGGTAATAATTTTACCATGCTCATCCAGGCGTACATTTACAGTTGCCTTCCGGCCGCAAGAACAGATTGTCTTAATTTCTGTGATAGAATCAGCTATTTCCATTAATCTCTTGCTTCCCGGGAACATCCTGGTACGAAAATCCGCACGTAGACCGAAGCATAAAACCGGAATATTGTAATCAATTACAATCATGGACAATTGATCCACCTGCTCCTCTGATAAAAATTGACACTCGTCAACGATGATAACATCCATCCGCTGAAGCTGCTTCTGCTGAAAGCTGCGGTAGATATCCTCCTCCGGAGGAAATACATACGCGGATGCCGATAACCCGGCGCGGGATTTAACAATCCCGATCCCATCCCTGCTGTCAATCTGCGGCTTGATCAGCCAAACACTCATACCGCGCTCTTCATAATTAAACTTCGTGATCAGTGCCTGGGCGGTTTTTGAGCTGCCCATCACTCCATATTTAAAATATAATTTCGCCATGTTATTTCTTCCTTGTCTGCAGTATTCGTTTCTTCCGGTCTTCGATGCTGTAAGAATCAGCAATATGAATATCGTTATCTGGTACTCTTATCGTAAGGGATACCCTCCGCCTTCGGTGCCCTGGATTTCTTGGAGGTGAAGATCAGCACCACCATGGTTGCGATATAGGGCAGCATCTTATAAAAGGCCTGGTTCAACTGCAGATTATGCAGGAACGGGATTAAGGCTACCGAATAGGCCAGCGTCCGCAGGAAGGCAAAGAACAGCGCCGCAAAAAAGATCTTCCAGGGCTTCCACTGACCGAAAATCATAACCGCCAGGGCGAGGAAACCAAAGCCAGCCACTCCGGTATGCCCGTTTACATTGCCGTCCATGACTCCTACCGAATAGAAGAAGCCGCCGACACCTCCCAGCATACCCGACAGACCTACGCCAAAATATCTCATATGGTGTACGTTAATACCCACCGAATCCGCTGCATGGGGATGCTCACCGCAGGCGCGAAGCCGCAGGCCGAACTTCGTCATGTAGAAGATAATTACCGAGACAATGAGTAACAGGATTCCGATATATACCGTAATGTAGGTGTTCTTAAAGAACAGGTCTCCGATTACGGGGAGCTTGCCCAGTCCCGGAACCTCCTTGATATAGAAATTAATGCTGGTGGTGATACCGTCACTGTTGAACTTCATCTTGGTAAAAAGCAGGATAACTGCTGGAATCAGCATGTTCAATGCGGTTCCAGAGATCGTCTGGTCCGCCTTCATGTTGATCGCTGCAAAGGCCAGCAGCATTGCATATAAGATTCCGGCAATTCCCGCAATCAGCATGCTGATTAACAATACAATCTGAGGGTTCATTCCGCTTCCCTGAATGATAAATACGGTCAGGCAGCCAAAGAATGCACCGAATAACATAATACCTTCCAGAGCGATATTCACAACACCGCTTCGCTCGCTGAACATACCGCCCAGCGCTACCAGCAGCAGGGGAATTGCAACAGGAAGCATATTTTGAATTAAATAATATAAAGTATCCATTGTAACCTCCAATTATGGTGCCTTGCACCATTACATTCCTGATAAAAGAAGCCGGCATATCGATTCTACCGTACCCTGTCTTGCAGATTCTGATGAACCCCTCTGCGGCTTCTATGCTCCTATCTTAATCCTTCCCTGATTGTTTCACCGGCTCTTTGTGCCGCCTCTCCCTGCTTCTCTTAATAAATCTTGCAAAGGTTGCATTCATGATTAATGCAAAGGCAGAGAAATAAATAATAACCGCGATTACAACATCGATAATCTCCGGCTTATATCCCAGTAAGCTGGCCAAGGTGCCTCCTCTTTGGATATGGGAGATAAATACGGCGGAAAAGATGATACCCACGGGATTGGAAAATCCAAGCAAGGCTACCGCAATGCCGTTAAAGCCGGCAGCAGCGATTACACTGATGGGTTCATAGGTCATACTGCTTCCTGCAATGATGGAGGGGGCCAGGATGGCAAAGGCTCCGCCCAGGCCGGAGAGACCTCCGGCAATGACCATGGTCAGGATGGTATTCTTCTTATCACTCATGCCGGCATATTTGCTGGCAAATTTGTTGAAGCCCGTCGCCCTCAGCTCATAACCAAACGTGGTCTTATTCAGGGTGATGTGCAGAATTACCGCAAGAAGAATCGCTATAATAATTGCTATACTCACATTGGAGTTCTCAATGCCAAGGGAAGGAATCTGTGCGGAGGCAGGCAGATATGCCGTTCTGGTCTTGGTGGAAACATACATCGTGGAGTTCCCCTGCACCAGCATATCCACGAGATACATGCCGATATAGTTAAACATGATGGAGGTGATTACTTCATTTACATTAAACAGGGCTTTTAAAATACCCGGAATAAAGCCCCAGAGCATTCCTCCCACCAGGCCTGCAAGCACACATACCAGCCAGTGGATGGATGCGGGCATCGGCCACATAAAGCCCACATACAGGGCAAAGAACATACCCATGGTATACTGGCCGGCGGCGCCGATATTGAACAGGCCCATCTTGAAGGCAAAGCCAACGGACAGACCCGTCATCAGGATCGGCGTGGCAAAGTAGAATACATCCCCAATCCTGGAAAATCCGCCGAACAGCACCCGCCCAAACCCTGCCAGGGAGTTGCCCGGAAGAGCGATGATCATTACAATAAAACCAAAAATCAGACCCAGGGCGATTGCCAGAAGGGCCGCCGTAAAGGAGGAGAAGCCTTTGGTTTTGGTGATGCTTTTAATAGAAAACTTATTCGCTGACATGTTCGCTCTCCTTTCCTGTACCTCGCTTTGCACCGGACATATAAAGGCCCAGCTCTTCCACGGTTGTATTCTTCGGGTCGAGTTCACCCACAATTTCACCCTCATACATTACAAGGATACGGTCACTTACATTCATAACCTCATCCAGCTCCAGGGATACCAGCAGTACCGCCTTCCCCTGATCCCGGTTTCCAACCAGCTGCTTATGAATGAACTCAATCGCTCCGACGTCCAGTCCGCGGGTGGGCTGAACCGCAACCAAAAGCTCATGCTCCTTATCCAGCTCTCTCGCGATGATCGCCTTCTGCTGATTACCGCCGGACATGCTTCTGGTCGTGGAGATGGCTCCCTGGCCGCTTCGGACATCATACTGCCCAATCAGCCTGTCCGCATAGGAACGGACTGCCGGACGGTTAATAAAGCCGTTCCGCTGGAACTCCGGCTGCCAGTAGCGCTGTAATACGATATTATCCTCCAGGGAATAATCCAGTACCAGGCCGTATTTGTGGCGGTCCTCCGGGATATGGCTCATTCCTGCCTTGGAGCGGTTACGGATGGAAGCCCTGGTGACATCCCTGCCCATCAGGGTAATCTCACCCCTGCTCATCCGGTCGAGGCCCGTTAAGGCGGCGATCAGCTCGGTCTGGCCGTTTCCTTCAATTCCTGCCAGGCATACAATCTCGCCTGCCTTCACTTCAAAGGAGACATCCTTCACTGCATTTTTCTTGCTGGTTTTGGAGGGCACCGTAACATTCTTTACCTTCAGAACCACTGCTCCGGCAGACTTCTCCTGCTTGTCTACCGTAAAGCTGATATCCCTGCCCACCATCATCCTGGAGAGCTCTTCCTTCGAGGTATCCTTTATATCAACAGTACCGATGCATTTCCCCTTGCGGAGCACAGTACAGCGATCGGCCACCGACATGATCTCATTTAATTTATGCGTGATAAACAGGATGGATTTGCCTTCCTTGGCGAAGCCTCTCATGATCTCCATCAGCTCCTCAATTTCCTGAGGGGTCAGGACGGCCGTCGGTTCGTCAAAGATCAGGATATCATTATCCCGGTACAGCATCTTTAAGATTTCCACGCGCTGCTGCATTCCAACCGATATCTTTTCGATCAGTGCATCCGGGTCCACCTGAAGTCCGTACTGCCGGCTGAGGGACAGCAGCTTCTCTCTCGCTTCCCTGCGCTGAAGGAAACCCATTTTGTTCGGTTCCACGCCAAGTATGATATTTTCAAGAACCGTAAAGATTTCTACCAGCTTAAAGTGCTGATGGACCATACCGATGCCAAGGCTGTTGGCATCATTGGGGTTGTTAATCTTAACCGTTTCCCCGTTCTTTTTTATCTCTCCCTTTTCCGCCTGATACAGGCCGAAAAGCACACTCATCAGAGTAGATTTTCCCGCACCGTTTTCTCCCAGGAGCGCATGGATTTCTCCCTTTTTCAATTGAAGGGTAATATTATCATTGGCAATAATTCCGGGAAATTCTTTTGTTATATGAAGCATTTC
>JAEZFH010000404.1 GCA_023437885.1 Bacillota bacterium
GAAAAAGGCCGGGGTTCCTTTTTCCACGAGAATATTTCAGTTTCTGGTGATAGCAATCGGGGGCTGGGGGGGAATATCCATGCTTGTGGAGAGTATCGGCATTCCCTGTGATACAGTAAGGATCAACGGGGTGGTTTTGATCTATTCGGCCGTAGTGTTCGGCTTATGCCTGATCCCTTCGTATGAATTGGTGAAATTGTTCTTTGGCATACTTTCCTACGCTCTGTTTTTCTATAGCAGGCTCGGGGAAATTTTAAATGGCTTTTATGTGACCGAGAATCTGGTGCTTAGGCGGATTGCGGAATATTATGGAACGGAAACTCTGACATTTAAAGCAGACTATACGACGGCAAGAGAAGATACCACACTGTTAGTGATTATGGTATTCCTGCCAATTATCACACTTCTGGCAGTTGCGGTAATCCGTAATTTTATGGTTGGGATCAGCGGACTAATCATGCTGTTTCCGGTCAGCGCATGTTTTCTTCTTGGACTGATTCCATCGGAGCCGTATTTGATTTCCTATATGGCTTGCATTCTTTATCTTAGCCGTTCCGGCTATCATCTCGGGCATAGTGCCCAGCGCCAGCAGAAATCACTGCTCCACCGGGTCAGCAGCCGTGCTGCCGCCTGGCTCTGTATGATCAGTATTGCTGTTTTCTTCCTGATGAAGGTATTTGTGACCCGGGAGGAGTATGATGGGATCACCCGGATCCAAGAGGTGAAATCCGAGATACAGACGGCGATGCGTAATTTTTCTCTGGAGGATCTGAGCAGACAGTTATCCGATGTGAAGCTGTTTTATCGAAAGGTCACCTCCACCGGGCTCAGCGGCGGAGAATTGGGAAAGACAGGGCAGGTGCAGTACCTGAATACCAAGCATCTTACTGTAGTTGCTCCGGTCGAATCCATTAATGAAGGAATTTATCTGAAGGGATATGTGGGAAGCGTTTATACCGGAGATAAGTGGGAGAAGAACTCGGACAAAACACAGCAGGCATATGAAAGGCTGCTGGAAAGACTTCCCCGGGAACAGTTTTTCCCGGCAGACCAGATGGGTATCTTTCTTAAGCATTTTCAGTCGGAGAAGGAAGTACAGGCAGATACGGAAAATTCAGGCTGGTATGAATACAGCCTGAACCGGGGCAGCATGCAGGTGGATTATCAGGGAGCGAATAAGAAATTTATGTATGCTCCCTATTTCACGGATTACAGCATCATGGATGATATCCTTTATGAGCAGGATTTATATGCGGCTCCGGCGAATAGGAAGGATCATTATGAATATGAGTATTACTATAATATATCCCTTTTGAACTCGCCCTCCTTCTATGAGAACCTGTATGGCAAACTCAGTGATTTTACCCCATATGAGAAGCTGTACCGGGATTATGTATATCAGGTATACACAATGCTTCCGGAAGAGGGGTTAAAGAATATCAAACGAGATTTTTCACCGGAACGGGTGGAGAAAAAAGCCAGGAGCATAACAGAGAAAATTGAATTTATCAAACAATATCTGGATGAGAATACGCAATATTCCCTGACACCCGGAAAACTGCCGGAGGGAGAAGATTTTGCCGAGTATTTCCTGTATGTAAATAAGGTAGGGTATTGTGCACATTATGCCTCGGCAGCCACCTTAATGCTTCGGACCATGGGAATCCCTGCAAGATATGTGGAAGGCTATGCCTTTGGGCGGGATGCCGTCTATAAGAGTGCGGGCGTCCAGGAAACGGCCCGGTATACAAATCACGGAAAGACATCTGTAAAAACCGCACAGTCCGAGGTCAATGTTATGGATTACAATGCCCATGCCTGGGTAGAGGTCTATTTTGACAACTGCGGCTGGGTTCCGGTGGAATTCACCCCCGGCTCCGCTGTGAACTATAATGATTCTGTCGTAGCGGATATGGAGGAATTCAGTGATAGCATGGAAGACGGCAATATAAAAAAGGCACTGGAGGAAAATACCTCACCCACCCCCGAGCTTTCGGTACCTAAATCTGATTTGCCGGCAGAGATCAATCGGGAGGAGCTTTCAGAGCCGGTAAAGGAA
The DNA here is from genome assembly GCA_023437885.1 of Bacillota bacterium. Classification (GTDB taxonomy): domain Bacteria; phylum Bacillota; class Clostridia; order Lachnospirales; family Lachnospiraceae; genus Mobilitalea. The sequence continues at coordinate 2,060 of JAEZFH010000404.1, forward strand.
GCATCAACAGAAGCGGGAGGGCTTATTTATCTGTGGATCGTGCTTGCAGCGGTATTGCTTGCAGCGATTGCGGGATTACTTTACCGGATCAGACGGACCAGCAAGGCAAGATATTCCCGCAACCACAGCAAGCGTGCGATCTTCCTGTTCGGGGAAATCGAGAAGATAATCCGGGTATGCCGGGGACTTCCCGGGAAGAAGGCTCTGCTGGAGGAAAGCGAGACTTATGTACGGGAACATTTTGAATATATGGATGCGGAGGATTTAGACCGGCTGATGGAGATTGTCCGCAGGGCGCGTTTTGGCAGAGGCCGGATTACCGGACAGGAGTTAACCAGGGTTCTTGATTGCCGTAATGAGCTCTACCGCAGAGTAAACCGGGAAATGTCCCTGACTGGAAGAATTTATTTAAAAATAGTACTGCTGCTGTGAGGATATCGCTTCTACGCTTTTGCAAGATGTGGTATACTTAGAATATATGGCATAAACGAATTATTTGGAATGGAGTGGTTTTGATGAAAAAAATCATTACAGTAAGCAGGCAATTTGGCAGCGGCGGCAGAGAGATTGGGGAAAAACTGGCCAGGAAGCTGGATATTCCGTATTATGATAATGAGATTATATCCAGAGCGGCAAAGGAAAGCGGCTTTGCGGAGGAAGCCTTCGAGCAGGCGGAGAAAAAGGCGACCAACAGTCTGCTGTATTCTTTGGCCATGGGAATGAACGCCTACGGCAACCAGGAGATCGGCTTTACTCACCTGTCCCTGGATGACCAGTTGTATCTGGCGCAATCCAATGTCATACGGAAGGTGGCGGCAGAGGGTCCCTGCGTAATAGTGGGACGGTGTGCGGATTATGTTCTCAGGGATGTCAGCAATGTAGTGAATATCTTCATCTGGGCGGATATTGAGGCCAGGAAGAAGAGAGCAGTCGAAAAATATCATCTGAAGGAAAGTAAGGCAGAAGAAGAGATCCTAAGAACAGATAAAAGACGGGCTAATTATTATAATTACCATGCCAGCGAGAAATGGGGCAAGGCAGAAAATTACCATCTGTCTCTGCGCAGCGATTATATCGGCATTGATAGTACGGTGGAATGTATTCTCAGCTATCTGAAATGCAGAGAAAGGGAACAGGGAAGAATCCAATGAAGTGGAAAGATAAAATTAACAAGCAATATATGCTGATTTCCCTGTATGTAATAATTACCGTAGTTATTATCTATGCCCTGAGTCTGATAGTCAAGAATGCACCGCAGATCATGAGCGGGGTGATGGAGCGGCTTCATTGGCTGCTCCTGGTGAGTAAACCGGTAATCTTGGGCTTTATCTTTGCTTATCTGATGGATCCGGTTGTAGATCTGTTCGAACGCAGATATCAGAAGCTGAAATCTGCCAGGCTCCTGAAGAGGATTGTAATGCCCCGTACCTGGGCAGCGGTCACGTCGGTGTTCTTATTGGCGATGGCAGTGCTGGGGCTGATTTCATTGCTGGTATTTACGGTAACTGACCAGATCAGGCTGGTAACGCTGGATGATGTGGTGGAACTGGCGAGGGAATACATGGCCGGATTGAATGTCTTTTATCATTCCGTTCTCTCCAGACTGGCAGAGCTTAATATCCAGTCTAAGGAAATTGAACAGTATGTGCTGGACAGTACCACCTTTATTGTGAATTCCCTTATCGGTTTTGTCCAGGGAACACTGACCTCTGTCACCAATCTGTCCAATTACCTGACTACCTTTATCTTCAGCTTTATTATCGGCTTTTATTTTATGATCGATGGGAGGATGTTCATGTCCTATCTTCGTAAAATCTGCAAAGCACTATTCAGTGACAAACTGAATGAAGGGCTGAAAAGATTTACATCAGATCTGGACCATGTTTTTTCCGGCTATATCCGGGGTCAGCTGATTGATGCGTTTGTTATGATGTTCCTGATCAGTATTGTGTTGTCCATAACCGGAGTGAAGTTTGCGATCGTAATTGGAATATTGGCGGGTATTGGAAATCTGATTCCTTACTTCGGTCCCATTGTCGCCTATTTCAGTACTACTCTGGTCTGTTTGATCAACCAGGATATCCGCACCTGGATCATATCGATGATCGCGCTGTTTTTAATTCAGGCGATTGACGGCAATCTGATCGGACCGAAGCTTTTAAGCAGCTCCATTAAGATCCATCCGCTGATTATCATGGTATCCATTATCTTCGGCAGTGCGTTGGGAGGCTTTCTGGGGATGCTGCTTGCGGTTCCGGTGGGAGCGTATCTCAAACTGGTCTTTGTAAGATTTATCAACAACCGGCTGCGGAGGAAGGCGGCTTCATAAAGCTGTTTTTCAGACAGTTATTAAAAATATTTAAAGCAATTGTAAGAAAAAATTAAGAAATTAGGTAGGCATTATTTAAGAAATTTAGTGTAGTATTACTATGCAGTAGGTGCTGTTTTTTTGCCGCTCAGTTAGGAAGGTGCTAAATGAAAAACAACGAAGACGAAAATATCATAGAGGTGAGGAATGTAAAGAAAGTTTATAGGATGGGCAAGGAGAGGATCAGTGCGGTTGACGATGTCAGCTTTACCATTCGGCGGGGGGAATTCTGCTGCCTGTATGGTGCTTCCGGCTCCGGTAAGTCCACTTTGCTTAATCTTATGGCAGGAATTGAGAAGCTTACCTCAGGACAAATTATTATTAAAGGGAATAACATACAAAAAATGGGCGAGAAGGGCCTTGCAAAATTCCGCCAGGATAATCTGGGCTTTGTATTCCAATCCTATAACCTGATGAATGCCATGACTGCTCTTGAGAATGTAGAGATGCCGCTGGTATTTAAGCGTATCGCAACCAAGAAGAGAAAGAAGATGGCGAAGGATATGCTGGTCAAGGTAGGCTTGGGACCGAGATTAAAGCATAAGCCGAAGGAAATGAGCGGCGGCCAGCAGCAAAGAGTAGGTATTGCCAGGGCCTTTGTCAGCAATCCGGAGATTGTATTTGCCGATGAGCCCACCGGTAATCTGGATTCCAAGACCTCAAGGGAGGTTATGGATTTGATTAAGGAGATGGCCAAAACCAACCATCAGACCATCGTCATGGTTACCCACGACCGCAGATTGGCGGAATATGCGGATAAGATCATTCACATATTCGACGGTAAGGTAGAAAATATTGAATTTATTGAGCATAAGCCTGACCAGGAGACATCCGGCAGCCGGTCCGAGAAGGGACAGCAGGAGGAGGCAGGTACGGAAGGCATGATACAAGAGCCGGTAATTGCTTAAATCTTGATTGGAAGCCAAGAACGGTTTCCGGTTATTACATATACGAGAAGAACAACATTATATGAAGGAAGTAGAGGGAAAGGGAATGAAAGGAAAGTTTAAAAAGACGATGGTGATAATGGTCGCGGTAATGATGACCATACTCAACTTGGTAAGCAGTTCATCCAATGTATACGCAGCGGGAGTTACCGGAATTGTAATAAATGAGGTGATGAAGGATCAGGAGTTGCTTCTGATTCCCGGTCAGACAAAGCATATGAGGGTTCCGGTCAAGGCAGTAGGTGCTGCAATCAATGGTCCTACCATCAGCCTGACTCCATCCGATCCGGCTTTGATTTTATCCCAGCCCAAGCTGGTGACGTCAGACCAGTCCCCGTTGACCTACCTGTCGAATTATGGAACCTCTTATATCGAGTTTGACATCACGGTGAAGGAGACCGCAAAAATTGGTTCTTATTCCATTAAGATTGAAGTATCCGGTACGGATGCGGCTGCAGAGGAGGGCGGAAATATTACCATGTCGGTGAACCTTAAAAATCTGCAGATTTCCAGGGAGCTTTCACCGGCGCAGATTACGCTTAATGATGTCTCAGTTACCAGGGCAATTGTCGGCGGAGAGGCAAAGGTTTCCTTTGTACTCAAGAATGAAGGTGAAATTACAGCAAGAAGTGCATACTACAGCCTGGATTTTGGTGACAGCAAGATTATTCCCAAGTATGTGACCCCGGAGATAAAATTAGATGAGGTTGCTCCCGGCACTGCCAAGTATGTGGAGCTTCCCGTCGGAATTCTTACCACGGCAGAAGCTGGCTTAAAGACGATTACTGTTAATTTTAAATACAAGGATGCTGACGGTAAAGAAGGAAGTGATTCCCATAAGATTTATGTGGATGTAAAGAAGGATGAGAATGCTCCTGAACTGATCATCGACAAGGTTTCCTACGATGGGGAGATTAAGCCCGGTGCGAAGGTAAAAGTGAAGGCGCTTATCAGAAACTACGGCAACCTCAAGGCAGATAACCTGACCATCAAGGTGGATGATGCAACCACCGGAGAAGACGGTTTTTATAAGAATTATTTTACGGACAGTGTTTATATTGGAGGAGTGAAGGGTGATAAGACCATTGAAGCCATCATTCCAATGACTGTATCGACAAAGGCGACCGGCGGCAATAAGAAGCTTAACCTGATTTTGAATTACGAGGATGAGAATGGTAATAAATACAGCTCAACCGTAACGGTGTATCCTGAAGTAGTCGGCGGAAGCATCTCCAGTGAATCTCCTCTGGTATTAAATAATGTGTCCCAGAGCCCGGAGAGCCCTATGGCAGGTGACAGCATGCAGGTTTCATTCGATCTGCAGAACAAGAGCAAATCCGATATCAACGAGATTAAATTATCTCTTCAGGGTCTGGATGGTACTACATTTATTCCTAAAATTT